>DATLJG010000300.1:0-2791 GCA_035538995.1 Hyphomicrobium sp.
ATCCCTTGAGTTCCGGCCGGTCGATGCGGCTCGGTTATCTACCGAGCCGGTGGGGTAAATTGTGGGCTAATTCGGGGCTTGTGTCGCCATCAAACGCCAGTTCGGATTGCCCCGCGCCTTGGCGCTCGAAATATCGCGGCTGAAGGTCCAGATGTCGGTCACGTCCTTGATCTTCTGGGCGTCACCCGAAATGACCTCGCCAGCCTTGTCACGAATGGCAGAAATCAACTCGCTGGCAAACCGAATGGTGACCATCGCCACACCGCCTTTTACTTCGGCTTCGACGATCTCCGACTTCTTGATGCCGACGAACTGCTGATCCAGCGTTTCCTCGCGCGACTCACGATCCGCGATGGCGCTGCTGAAGCCCTCGAAGACATCCTTGCTCAGCAGATCCTTCAGCATCCGGCGATTGCCCTCGGCGAAGGCCGAAACGATCATCTCGTAGGCGCGGCCGGCGCCATCCACGAAGGCTTGCGGATCGAATTCGGGATCGAGCTTGGCGATTTCGAGCAATCCCGTCGTGACGGCGGGATCGGCGACGGGATAGGCTTTTGCCCGAGTCTCGGCATTGACGGTCGAGGTTTCCGCGGCCGGCGCTGGCGCACCCGTTTCATGGTCGCGGCGCGGCATCGTGATGACGTCCGCGGACGCCGCTTCGGCCCCGGCGCGCTGGCTTGCCTCGCGCTGGCGGGTTCTCAGGCGTTCGACGCGCTGTTCATCGTCGTCGGTGCGATGGCCAAGCACGTTTTTGAGCTTGATGATCGCCACAACGGCCACGATGAGCGCAATCAGGGTGATAAAGTCAAATTGACCAGACATACTTAAGGCTTGAGCCTCCGGTGGGTAGCGGCGAGCCGTGGGGCGCCACGTCGAATTCCCGCAGTCATAGCATCGTATTTAAGGCGGCGGGGCCAAGATTTGTAGACTGGCCAGTATATCAGCTGCCGGGTTCAAAGTCTCGCCAACGGCTTTTGGTAAAATGCTGTCCCGGCGGCCGAAGCATCTCGAATTGATTATGTGAATACCGTTGAAAACACTGAGCGGGGGCGACCCTGGGCCCGTAGCTGGCGTCGGCCATCCGCGCTAAGGTGCCGCAATCCTGTGGCGAGAGTATATGTCCCAACCTTTGAAAATTGCAGCCATTCTCTTTTTGGCGGCCCTCCCCCTGGTGGAGATCGGACTGCTGATCCGCCTCGGAAGCGTCATCGGCATCTGGTGGCTGGCCGCCATCATCATCGGAACCGCGTTCCTCGGAACCTACATCATCCGCAGGGTCGGAATGTCGGTTTTCGAGCGCGCCCTGACGCGGCTCAATTCCGAGCGGGAAGGCTTTTCGCCGCTGTTCGATGGCTTCCTGCAGGTGCTCGCCGGATTGCTGCTGATCTTTCCCGGCGTGATTTCCGACGTCATCGGGTTGGTTTTGCTAATCCCGCACGTACGGCGCTTCATGATCCGGACCGGGCTGCTGAAGCTCGTGACCTTTTTCCATTATCAGGCGGAGGTCAGCCGGGAAGCGTTCCGGTCCAACCGGTCGCCGCCAAAGGATGAGCCATCGGGCGTCGTCATCGAAGGCGAATACGAGCGCGTGAGCGAGAGGCCGCTTCGCCCGGGAAAGACGGTCCAGACGCGCCGTTCGGGGCCGCGCTACTGAATTTCGAAAAAAACTATTCAGAGTCGGGAACAACGTGCCGTTGCGCCTCGTAGAGTAGCATGCTAGCGAGCCTGCCTTCGGCACCCGAAACCGAGAGGAAAAAATGGCTGAGAACGGTAGCTCAGGAAACGGTTCGGCCAATGCGGCCAATCCTGATGCACAAGCGGGTATTCAGGCGAAGATCGTCAATCAGTATGTGAAGGATCTTTCGTTCGAGAATCCGAACATCCGCAAATTGCTCTCGGCGCCCGGCGATCAGCCCAACATTCAGGTTGAGGTCAACGTTCTCGCGCAACGTCTCGAGAACGATTTTTTCGAGTCGGCGATCGAACTCAAGGCCACGGCGACGAACAACCTCGGCACCATCTACGTCCTTGAAGCCGTTTATGCGGGCTTGCTGAAGATCGACAAAATTCCGGAGCAGGCGCTTGAGCCGTTTCTGCTGATTTCCGGCCCGACAATGCTCTTTCCGTTCCTCAGGCGTCTCGTTGCCGACATCACGCGCGAAGGTGGCTTCCCGCCGCTGCTTCTGGAGCCGATGGATTTCGGCGCGCTTTATATGCGTCGTCAGCAGCAGGCAGAGGCTGCCGGCAAAGCTACGGTCTAATGTTTCGCGACGCTTAAGCGGCTCAGGACGACGCCGTTTCCCAGAACCGACGCCAAATGGCTTTCGCACCCATCTTGTCGACAAAGGTTCGATGGGCCGCGATGTCGGCTTCGCTCAACCTTGATGGCAGACGTTCGGGGCGGGTCTTGGCGATCGCTCCTCGGCCGGAGCGGCGTTCCGTGCCAGGCGCATTGGCGGCAGCGGTTTGCAAGCCGAACGTCGCCTGACGCTCACCGAGCAATTCGACGTAGACCTCGGCCAGCAGAAGACTATCGACCAAAGCGCCATGCTTCGTGCGCTTGGAGTTATCGATCCCATAGCGCTTGCAAAGTGCGTCGAGCGTATTCGGCCCGGCCGGATGGCGACGCCGCGCCAGCGCCAGCGTGTCCACAACGCGATCGAAGCTCAAGATTTTTTCCCCGAGCATGCCGAGCTCGTGGTTCAGGAAGTTGATGTCGAACTGAGCGTTGTGAATGACGAGCACGTCGTCGCCGACAAACGCGAGAAATTCACGCACAACTTCACGAAAG
>DATLJG010000301.1:0-23985 GCA_035538995.1 Hyphomicrobium sp.
AAGGTCCTGCAAACGCTCGGCCTGAAGGAAGGCGAAGCGATCATCCATCCCTGGATGAACAAGTCGCTTGAGACCGCGCAGAAAAAAGTCGAACAGCGCAACTTCGATATCCGCAAGCAGATCCTCAAGTACGACGACGTGATGAATGACCAGCGCAAGGTCATCTTCGATCAGCGTCTCGATATTATGGGGCAGGAGGACGTATCCGAAACGGTCGTCGAGCTTCGCAACGAACTCATCGAAGAACTCGTGACGCGCTTCATCCCTCCGACCGCTTATGCGGAACAGTGGGACACGGCCGGCCTCAAGGAGCAGGTCAACGACATCTTCGGCCTCGACCTGCCGATCGACGGGTGGGCCGCCGAAGAAGGCATCGCCGACGAAGAAATTCGCGGACGCATCAAGGCCGCCGTCGATGCCAAGGTCCAAGCCAAGACCGACGAACTCGGAACCGAGCTTTACCGCCGGATCGAGAAAATGGTCGTGCTGCAGACGCTCGATCATCTATGGCGCGAGCATCTTGTGACGCTTGAGCATTTGCGTCAGGTGATCGGCTTCCGAGCCTATGGCCAGCGCGACCCGCTGAACGAGTACAAATCGGAAGCCTTCATTTTGTTCGAGAACATGCTCGGCCGCCTGCGCGAGAACGTGACGGGGCAGCTCATGCACGTCGAACTGGCGCCGCCCGATGAGCAACCAATGCTGCAACCCGTCGATCTGCCGCCGATGGTCGCCAGTCACGTCGATGCGACGACGGGCTACGATGAATTCGCGGTGAATCCCGAGCTGGCGATGGCCGACGCGGCTATTGAAGGCGCTCGCGCCCGCCGCAATGCCCCGCCCGAACCCGAGAAGCGCGCGCCGATTCAAAGCCGTCGCGCCGAGGGTGCCGTGGACCCCAACGATCCCGCAACCTGGGGCCGCGTTTCGCGCAACGCGCTGTGCCCGTGCGGCTCGGGCAAGAAATACAAACACTGCCACGGCAAGATGGATTGAGCCGTTAGGCCTCCTTCCCGCCGACTAAAAAAGAAAAGCCAGCCTGGGCGATCCCTCGGCTGGCTTTTCAGTTTTGTCTCGTCAGACAACGAAAAGACGTGAGCGTGGCGACCTATTCAGTGGGCGTCGGGTTTGCCGTCGTGCGCTGAGCTGTCCGAGCTTCCGTGACCGGCGATGCGATCGGACAACGCCAGCAGAACGCTCGAAACGACGAACACGATGTGGATCACCACCAACCAAAACAATTCCTTTTCACGCTCCGGCGTCACGGTGCCGAGCGACATGAATTGACGCAACAGCTGAACCGCCGAGATCGCGACGATCGACGACAGCATTTTGAGCTTTAGGGCGGCGAAATCGATCGTGCCCATCCACTCGGGCCGATCCCCGTGATTTGAATGGTCCATCTTCGAGACAAAGTTTTCGTATCCCGAAAAGATTACGATGATCAGGAGTGAACCGGTCAGCGTCAGGTCAACTAGCGTGAGTAGCCCAAGAATGACATCGGACTCAGTCGAGGAGAATGCACTTGTGGCCAGATGCACAAGCTCGGCGAGAAACTTGATCAGCAGGATGACGAGAGAGAGCGCCAGTCCGAAATAGAACGGCGCCAGCAACCAGCGCGAACTGAACAATAGATTTTCGAGTGCGATCTCTACGCGATGGGCAATGGTCTTTCCGGCCATGTCTCCGCAGTCCTTCACGGGTTGCTTAAATCTGAGTTTCTATCGCAAGGCTCACCGTTCGAGGCAAGCATACGGGTGCCGTCGAGGCGTCTAGCGAACCAACGGCCAGGAGAATGTCGGAACGGGTCGCGGTATTTCAAGGCTCGATTGCATCTGCGGAATAGGCCGCAGTGTGGACGACGCATGCGTCGCAATTTTCGGCAGCTCCGGCGTCGGATAGGGCACGTCGCTCAGCCATTGGTCCTGCTCGCGAATGGCCATCAGCGTTGGGCCGCATGCCTGCAGCGGTCCGGCATCCTCACGCGGCTGCGCCTCGCGGAAAATATAGCGGCCGCCGCACACGCTGATGATGGGGGGACGTTTGCTTCGCTCAAAAAGGTCATAGCCTTCTTTGAGATTGGTCCAGTACGCTTTCCACGGAGACTCGCTCCGTTCCGCCATGTGCACGTCGGTCATCCGGAACGGATAAATATGCACCGGAACGATCTGCTCGCCGGCGTCCATTGCGGCGAGGGTGAGTTGATGGATTTCGTCGGAGACGGGATTGGTCATCGCGAAGCAGCCGATCGACGAGCACCCGCCATGAATGAGGATCATCGATCCGGTGCGCGCCTGGGATTGCTCGAGTATGTTCGGATAACCGATATCCAACGAACGGGGCCACCGGCCGACGTGGCGCGTCTGCGACTTGGTGAGGGTGTAATAACCTTCGGGAGCCTGCCGGTCGCCATCCCGCAGCTTGGGTCCGAGCGAGCCGGACCAATGACAGATCGGATACGTGGCGAAGAGGACGTAGCCGTCGCCTTTCTCCTTCCAGATCTCGAGCTCGGATTCAGCCTTGAAGATACGGATCAGAACCGGATCGGCGAGTGTCACGCCTTTGTCCCGGAGCCGCTGCTGCAATACGGCGACGTCGGGCGTGCCCGGCAGCGGCAGCGCACCGACGGCGGCAGCGCGCTGGCGTTCAATGCGATCGGCAGCCACATCCTTGAGTTCGATCGTCAATGCGCGTACCGCCTCGACGCCGGAAAAAGCCAAAGCTACCGACGCCAATACGGCCAGCCGTAAGAATGCGGACAAGGTCATGAAATGGTTTGCGATTGCGTCTCTGCCCGATCACGAAGACGGGCCATTATCGCTCACCTTCGGCAAAACGACGTGTCTTTTTGCCAACACCGGCCGATAGAAAGACATGTCGCGAGGCGTTGCCGGGCGTTTTTGGAAGTCCGACCGCACGGTTCAGCGCGAGCGCGCAGGATCACATGCCGCGTCACGCTTCAGGCGCGAGCGCTCACCTCAACAGGCCTGCCGCCACCGCCAATATCCATCACCAGCCGTAATAGTACCGGCTGCGATACGGGCGCACGTAATAGGGGTCGTAATAACCCGGCGCGGGCACATATCGCGGAGCCGGAACGGCATAATAGGTGACGGCCGGCGGGTAATACACAGCCGGCGGATACGCATATCCGTACGGCCCGCCATACCCGCCATAATAGTATCCCGGGTAATAGCCGCCGTAATAATATCGCCGCCGCCAAGTGACATTTGTTAGTCCGTCCGCTTGATGAGCGGTGAGCGCCGTCGGTGATATAAGCCCTGCAACACCTGCCGACGCCGACGTTGAACCAGTCCCGATAGCAGCCAAGGCAGCGGCCGCACCGGCCGACGCGAGCCACGCTTTACGCATTACCGACCTCCCATGATCGCTCGATAATGCAATTTTAGCGCATTTCAATTTTGGAGGCGATTCAATTAGCGAGGCGGATAACCAATTGCCGATTGAGCTCATCGTGTAACGATAAACGTTGGTCAATTAATCAATAACGGATCAGATAAACTTTTCGGAATTGGATTTTATTCAATTCCATGAATTCAAGCGCCGCGGGCGAAACGTTGCGCCAACAGCGCGCGGCGGAGATCAACCCGTGTCGGGAATTGAGGAGCAGCCGTCGACGATCGGGGTGCTGCCGTTCGACCCGGCGGCGCCCGCCTCAAACCGGTAGCGTTCGTTGCAAACGGAAACCTTGGGCGGAACCTTGCCGCTTTCGAAAAGATCGCTGCCTGTTTTGAGATCGCGCCAGAAGGCGGCGTCGGCCGAGCCAGCATGTGCGGTTAGGTTCGCGTCCGACATTCGGAACGGATAAACCTGCACCTGAAATCGTTTCTGTCCACCAGCCAGCGCCGCCGTAACGATCTGCCAAATCTCCGACATTTGGGCGTCCGTCATGGCGAAGCATCCGATGGAGCGGCAATCGCCATGCACCATGATCAGTGAGCCTGTACGGCTCTGCACGCGGTCGAAGGCATTGGGATAGCCAAGATTGAACGAGCGATAATAGCGGCTGTTCGGGTTCAGAGCCGAGGAGTCGACCGTATAGAACCCTTCCGGCGATTGACCGTCACCCTCTCGCAGCTTGGGTCCGAGTGCCCCGGACCACATGCAAATGGGATAGGTCGTGAACCGGTGGAAGACGCCGCCGCGCTGGAGCCAGACTTCAAGTTCGAACTCGCGCTTGAAAATGCGGATCAGGACCGGCGCGCCGAGCTTCACGCCCTGGTCTGCAAGACGCTCGGAAAAGCGAGCCAGATCGGGCTGCCCGGGCAACGGCAATTTGGATTCAGCGCGAAAGAAGCGCTGCGAACGCTCGTATTGGATGAGCGCGTCGTCGCCGAGCAGCAGCGGCATCCATTTCGGCGCCAGAACAAAGGCGGCAATCGCCGTTGCGCCGAGGGCCAGAAGAACGAGGAAAGCGAGCCATCGCGATCGCGAGCGTCTCCGGCGTTGCTCTGTCGGTTCAGGCATGGCGGCGGCCAAAACTAGTTGGCATTGGCGAGCGGCGTTCCCGGAAACGACTGCCCGCTCTGGCGTTGCTTCGCGGCATTGATGTCGGCGATCGTCGGCTCGACGTCGGGACTGGCAATGCCCTTGAGCTTATTACCTTTTGCGACGTCAATCTCGGCCGGTTCCGGCAACGGCGTAAATGCGGTGACCGTCGGACGGGAAAACGCCGGGCATGGACCGGAAGGATCGGGCCGGCTTTGCGCCACCACTCCGACCACATACCGGCGCTCGCACACAACGACGTTCGGCGGCACATGATATTTCTCGAAGTAGTCATAGCCCCGCTTCAGGGTTTGCCAGTAGCTATACCACTTGTCGTGTTTTTCCTTGGCCATGCGGGCGTCCGTCATACGGAACGGAAATGCCTGAAGCTGAAAGCTCGACTGGCCGGCTTTCAGGGCTTCGCGCGTCAGGCCGTAGATTTCTTCCATCAGCGCGTCGGTCATCGCATAGCACCCGGCCGAACGGCAGCTGCCATGCACCATCACGGAATCGCCCGTTCGCCCCCAGGAGCGATCGTAGGCGTTCGGATAACCGACGTTGAACGACAGATAGTATTTCGAGTTCGGATTCATCAGCGCCGGCGTGATCGTGTAGAAGCCCTCCGGCGCTTGCCGGTCGCCGTAGCTCAGCTTCGGCCCGATCTGGCCCGACCAATTGCAGATGGGATAGGTCTTGAAATGATAGAACCGCCCGTCGTCGCGCTGTTTCCAGACTTCGAGTTCGGATTCTTCCTTGAAGATACGTACGAACACGGGCGAACCGGGCTGCATGCCCTTCTTCGCCAGCAGCGCCAGCGTTTCTTTGGAGAGCGGAACTTCAGAGGGCGGCGGAATGGTCGGCGTGGCGGAGCAAGCCGCCAACACGACCACGACAGCCGCGAGGACTGCCTGGACAGCAGCCTTCCACGTCAACGAGACGCGCGTCAGCACCAAAGCGCCTTTCCCTCAAGTAGTTTCCCCGTGCCGCGGGTTGGCGGACTATGAATGCAACAAACTGAAACAACGACACTTAGTGTGGCCGGGCGGAAGCCATGTCAATGCAAGTATCGCCTCGGAATGCGGCGTCCCGTGGACAGGTCGGCAGGCTTATCGTCCAATCGACAAAAAGCGCTCATGGCGCTGGGCGCGGATGTCATCGGCTGACTTCCCGTCGAACTCCGACAGCATCCGTGCGATGGCATTGCCGGTCGAGATGATGACCGATTCGCGGTCGCGATGAGCGCCGCCCGTCGGCTCTTTGACAATCCCGTCGATGACGCCGAGCTGATCGAGGTCCTGCGCCGTGATCTTCATGTTGGTCGCGGCTTCTTCCTTCTTGTTGCTGTCGCGCCAGATGATCGACGCCGCACCCTCCGGCGAAATCACCGAATAAATCGCGTGCTCGAGCATAAGAATGCGGTTGGCTGTGGCGATCGCGATGGCGCCGCCCGAACCGCCTTCACCGACGATGACGGCGACGATCGGCACACCGAGCCGCAAGCAGCATTCGGTCGATCGCGCGATGGCTTCGGCTTGGCCGCGCTCTTCCGCGCCGATGCCCGGATAAGCGCCGGGCGTATCGACGAATGTGATGATCGGCAGCCCGAACCGGTCGGCCATCTCCATCAACCGCACCGCTTTGCGATAGCCCTCCGGCCGCGCCATGCCGAAATTGTGCTTGATGCGCTTTTCCGTGTCGGAGCCTTTTTCATGGCCGAGCACGAGGACGGGCTTATTGCGGAACCTGCCCAGGCCGCCGACGATGGCTTCGTCCTCGGCGAAGTAGCGATCACCGGCAAGGGGCGTGAAATCTTCAATAAGGCCGCCGACGAAGTCGAGCGCATGCGGCCGCTCGGGATGCCGCGCGACGAGCGTCTTCTGCCAGGGTGTCAACCGCGCATAAGTATCGACGAGAGCGGCTTTTGCTTTCTGCTCCAGCCGCGCGATTTCGTCCGCGATCTGCGGCCCCTTGCCGTCCTTTTGCATGGCTTTTAGCTCGGCGACCTTGTTCTCGAGCTCCAAGACGGGTTTTTCAAAATCGAGATAGGTGCGAAGAGCGGTTGAAGCGTTCACGGAGGCGATGTCTCTCGAGGTTGTGCAACTAAAACGTGCGGGTGCGATTTCGCGCATCCGCCGCGCGACATTCACCTTTCGGCCCATCGGGTGTCAAGGTGAAGCGGCGTCTTAGGCTAACTGGTCGCCGAACCGCTGCGGCCACAGTGCGCAGGCTCTAGCGTTCGCCTTCCGACAGCTTTTTTACGATCGGCACGAGGCCGAATATAAGTGCCGCGGCAACCGCGACCAGACCAGCCTGTGCCAGGAACGACAGCACGAGCGCGTCGGGATCGCTGGTGGTGAAGGCGCCGCCGATGTCGCCCGCAAGTTTATTCCCGAACGCCGTCGCCAGGAACCAGATGCCGAGCACGATCCCGCTCATTTGGGCGGGAGCGATCCGCGTCATCGTCGAGAGCCCGACCGGACTGAGCAGCAACTCGCCAACCGTAAACAGGAAATAGACACCGATAAGCCAGAGAGGCGAGACGCGGCTATCGGCGGCGTAGCTCGCCGCAAGAACCATCAGCAGGAACGCCGCCGCCAGAAAAATCAGCGCCGAACCGAATTTGGCAGCCGACGATGGCTGGTTGGCCCCGAGCTTTAGCCAAAGCATGGCGGCAAATGGCGTTAGCAGAATGACGAAGACGGGATTGGCGGATTGATACCAAGCGGATGGAAAAGAGAACCCGAAAATTTCATTTCGGGTCAGTTGATCCGCAAAAAGCGATAGCGTCGTGCCGGCCTGTTCGAAGATCGCCCAGAAGATCATCGCTGCGATGAAATAGATGCCGACCGCTGCCAGTCGCCGCGCGTCCGGATTGGGCTGTGCCGCGCCGTAGAGAACGGCGCCGAGCGGCAGCACAAGGAAAAGCCACCGCAACCATTTGAACCCGGAGACGTCGGACAGCAGGGCCAGCAACAGGAGCCCGAACGTCGCTGCCAGCATATAGAGACCCTGTCGCCCGATGAGTTCCGTCGAAGCGACGGGCAGCGGGTCGGGATCCTTCAAGTGCCGCATATGCCGCGCGAATAGCACCATCGAGAACGTCATTCCGACGCCCGCCGCAGCGAATCCCCAATGCCAGCTCAGCATCGGATCGAATCCGAGAGCGGCGAGCCAGCTTTTGAAAAGTGAACTCTGCGCCAGGAACCCCGTAACGATCGGCGCTAGGAATCCGCCGATGTTGATGCCCATGTAGAACAGCGAGAAACCCGCATCGCGGCGATGATCGTCACGCGGATAGAGCGCTCCGACGAGTGCCGAAATGTTCGGTTTGAAGAGGCCCGTGCCGAGCGCGATGAGGACCAGCCCGAGATAGAAGCTCGCGAGTGTCGGTATGGCCATCGCGTAATGGCCGGCCGCGATTGTCAGGCCGCCTGCCAGAACGCTGCGCTTGGCGCCGAGAACACGATCGGCGATGAAACCGCCGGGCAGAGCCAGAAGGTACACGGCCATCGTATACGAGCCGTAGATGCTTCCGGCATTCGGTGTCTTGAATCCAAGGCCTCCGGCTTCGATCGGCGCAACCATGAACAGGATGAGAAGCGCGCGCATGCCGTAATAGGAAAAGCGTTCCCACAGCTCTGTAAAATAGAGCGTGGAAAGCCCGGGGGGATGCGCGGCAAACCCCAGGTCATACAATCGCTTGTTTGAAGCCTCTGGCGTCATGGAGCTAGGACACACGATGAGGGACTAAGACCACAAAATCATGCGCCCTTGTCGCCGGTCACCACCTTGCCCATCCAATCTTCGATCGTGGTCGTGCCGATCTGCTGCACTTTTTCGCGTTCCGCAGGTTTTACGACATCCTGCATGGCGTCGATACGTTTCCATTCGCAGAACGGCGTCTCCTCTTCGACGCCCGGCGCGTAGCGGGAGGTCTCGATTTTCTTGTGGCGATGGATGTAGCGCGGGCAGTTCATCCAGACCTCGTGAATGGTGACCTTCACCGCCATTTCGGCCTCTTTGAAGGAATCCACCTCTTGACCGCCGACGATCAATTCGGCGCGGCCCTGCGCGCGCAAGCGAAACGGCTTCTCGAAGTCGATGAACAGCATGCCGATTTCCGGGTTCGCCGAGATGTTGCCCATCGACAGATACATGCCGTTGCCGTCGTAGCTCGGAAACAGCAGGGTATGCGCATCGAGAACGCGAACGAAGCCCGCCATGCCGCCCTTATAGGAAACCGTCGGCCGGCCCATGTGATCGATGGTCGACAGAAAAAACATGTCGCGGCTCTCGATGAACGCCTTGTCGTTGTCGTCGATCTCGGGCTTCACCGCCACCGCCTCGATGCGATCGGCGAGAGCCCGCGTGTCGAACGCCATCTGCATTGCGCGATGAATGTCCCCGAATAGGCGGCTCATGGTAGATCCTCCCTTGTCTTTTTCGACTTACTTTTTCGTATGTGGCCAACGACGTGGCTAGCGCGGAATTCACCCGCCCGCCTCATTTGGCTTTGGCAAGTGGGTGATGCGTATTGACGAGCGCCTTCAGCCGCTCTTGTAGGACGTGCGTATAAATCTCGGTCGTCGAAATGTCAGCATGCCCGAGCAACTGCTGAACAGCCCTTAGATCGGCCCCGCGGTCAAGCAGATGACTGGCGAAAGCATGTCTGAGGACATGTGGAGAAACACGATCCGCGCCGAGTCCAGCCTCGACGGCCACGTCTTTCAGGTCCTGTGCAAATCCTTGCCGCGTCATGTGCCCGGATGCCGATTTCGACGGAAAAAGCCATTCCGAATTTTCGAATCGGCCCGAGACGTCAAGAAATCGATCGAGAGCGTCGCGCGCCGCGGAATTGAGAGGAACCAGCCTTTCGCGGCCGCCTTTGCCTTTAATGGAAAAGACGCGCTGATCTCCTCTTAAAACCGTTCTAGGGAGGCCAACGAGCTCGGAAACGCGCATGCCGGTAGCATAGAGAATTTCCAGCAGGCAGTGAAATCGCAACGCGCGAAACAAAGCCCGTCCTTCGGCGCCGTCGCAGCATTTCAGTGAGGCCTCGAGCAATCGATCCACCTCGGCGATGCTCAAAACTTTCGGCAGGGCGCGTTGCTTTTTCGGTCCCTGCAGCCCGGTGGTCGGATTGCTTTCGATCACGCCCTCGGCAAGCAGAAACCGATAAAATTGCCGGACCGCCGAGAGGCGCCGGGCGCGCGATGTCGCCGCCTGTCCGGCATTGGCCAGCACGGCGATGTAGCTCTGAATATGCCGGGGCTCGGCGGCGCGCGAGGAAACGCCCAATTCCGAGAGATGCTGGAGAAAGCCGGCGAGATCGCTGGCATAGGCATCGAGCGTGTTTTGCGATGCACCGCGTTCTGCGGCGAGCATGTCGAGAAAGTCTGTGACGTGGCTGCCGTGTGCGACGACGGATGCCATCCTCGCCTCAGTTCGTTTCAAGGCGCGGCCACGACGGCAAAAGCGCTTCGAGGCCGAGACGGCGTGCATCGGCATCGAGGCCAGCACGTTTCAGAGCGCGAATGCTGTCCCCGAGCGCGATCAGGTTGGCATCCTCGGCGCCGTTCGGACCAAGAGCCTTCATGACGAGCAACACGGTGTGGCCGAACTCCTGCTTCTTCGATGCGACTTGCAGTTCGGTCAGAACGCCGGTTTCGGGCAGGTAGCCGGAGGTCGGCTGTGGCGTTCGATTGGCAGTTTCCCAGAGGGGGAGCGGCACGACGTAGTCGAGCGCTTCCAGCACGGTCGTCAACCGATAGAGCGCGGCCGAAGGAAAACGGCCGCTCGACGCATAATTTTCAAGCGCTGCGAAATTTTGACCGCGATTGCGTTCGTGGGGATCGGCGATATCGAGAAGTGCGAGCCAATGATCCAGCCGTCCCGCGCCATCGGAACTATCGCCAAGACGGACCCAGGACCGGGCCATGTCGTACTGGCCGGACGCAAGACCAATCTCGACAGCGGTCTCCGCGAACCAGGTAACCTCAGGCGCCGGTCTCACATTGACGGTCGCTGGTGCGATCATCTTTGCCGCAGTCAGGTAGAGCCCTTGATGCTTCGCGTCATCGAGGAACGCGCGGATGAGGCGCGTCTTGCGCATGGGCGATTGTTCGCTTTCCGCAGCTTTGAACAGAGCGGCGCGGCGCGCGACGCCTTGCGGGCCGCGTCCTGCCAGCAAGTCATCAGGGGAAATGGCCGTGGCATTGACGCGATAGATGGCAGCGAGCGTTTCTGGCGATAGCGCATTGAGATGCGCAGCCGCTTCGGTCGCTGGCAGACCCAGATCAACCGGCGTTGAAGGATCGGTCGCGAGCGACACGAGCAGCGCCGGCTCTCCCTTTTCCAGAACCTCTTTGTGCGGCAGCCCGCCGACACGTTCCGCGATCCGGTAGTCGAGCAGCGAAATCTGTTTCACTGGCGTGAACTTAGGCTTCGACTTGACCGATAGCGCATCGAGCGCTTCGAGTCCGATTGACGTCTCGACGCCTTCTTCACGCGCCATGTCGGCGGCCAATCCAGCAGCCGCCGCATCATCCCGAATGGCTGAGCAATAACCGGCCATCATGATCGCTTGCCCCTTGAGGCGTGCCGGAATGCTGCCCTTGGCTCGCGCCGAGCGCCCCACCAGCTCGCAGGCCTTGTCCGGGTGGCCGGATGCGAGTTCATTGCGCGCCTCCAGCGTCAGCAGCAAAGGCGTTTCGTCGCTAGAGAGCTTCGCAATCTCGGCTGCTGCGGCGCGCGCCAAGCCGGAACGATAAAGCGCTTCGAGACGCAGCGCTGTGAAACCCGGATTGGATGAATCGCCTGATTGCGACGTAATCAAGCGCTTCCACAACTCGTGCAGGGCAGGTGAGCGCGGCGGAATCTCGATCGTGCTCATGATTTTTTCGATATTGGCGACATCGAGTCCGCGCCAAAGTTCGTACGGCAAGCCCGATCCATCAGACGACATGACCGGCGCCAAGTCGCCTTTCTCGACGGGTGTCGGCAGCGCTCCGCGCATGACCGCGTTTCCCGCAGCCGGCGGCCGGCCGCCGTCATAGGGCCGGTCGAATCCGCGATCCGCCGGAGCCCAGCTGCCGCCTCCATCTCCCCTGCCGCCTGCAGGCGCGCCCATTTGGGGAAAGTACGTCTGTTTGTCGGCTGGGGGTTGATAAGCGTCGTTGCGCGCCGCGGGCTTTTTGGACGTGTCCTGCGCCGCCGCTCCGCCGGCGATGCCGAGGCCGGCTGAAATCATCAACAGCGAGAGCCCGGCAGACTTAGCAGCCGCCGTTGCCCGTCGTGCAAAACACCTGTGCCCCATAGTCGTTCAACGCCGAATTTTGACGCCCGGAACGGGCTTGCTGATCGTCTGCTGTTCGGGCTCGAAACGAGTCGCCAAGATATACAACCCGCCGAAAACCAGCCCGGTCAGTGTGGCAAGTACAAACAATAGCCGGAAAAGGCTCGGCATTTCGCGTTCCCCATCTCCCTCGCTAGGTGGGCGACTTTATTGGCGTGATTATGACTCTTTCCGGCACATACTAATCAGCCCGGCCCGCCCCGCGGCGAATTTGGTGAATGACCTCCGCAACCGAACTCAACGAGGCGTTTCGCATTTGCGGCCCATTGAGCTTCGTGGCATGACGGCGCGCAAATGACGAGCCCATCCCGGCGCTTCGCCCCGTAACCTAGCCGATTCGCTCGCCTGACCGGACGCCCGAGATTGAGATGACGGAATCCGACGCCATAGACATTGCCAAAAAGCGTCTTGGCAAACGCTCCATCGTGCTCGTTGGATTGATGGGCTGCGGCAAGTCTTCGGTCGGCAAGCGGTTGGCTTTCCGGCTCGGCTTGCCGTTCGTTGATGCCGACGAGGAGATCGAACGCGCGGCCGGCAAGACCATCAACGATATTTTTGCCGATCACGGCGAAGCCCACTTTCGCGATGGCGAACGCAAGGTCATCGCTAGGCTGCTTCGTAACGGCCCACAGGTATTGGCAACCGGCGGCGGTGCCTTTATTCACTCCGAGACGCGCGAACGCATCCGTGAGCGCGGCATCTCGATTTGGCTTCGTGCCGATCTTCCGGTGCTCATGCGCCGCGTCATGAAGCGCGATACGCGGCCGCTCTTGCGTGACGGCAGTCCCGAAGAGACCATGCGCAAGCTCATCGAAGCGCGCTATCCCATCTATGCCGAGGCCGACATGACTGTTGACAGCCGAGACGAGCCGCACGATCTGGCCGTCAATGAAATCGTAAGCCGGTTGGCGACCGGGTCGGCGTCGCCGCAAACCTCGGCGCAATCGCCAAGCCCATCGCGATCCGTGCGTGTCGAGCTTGGCGATCGTTCGTATGATGTTTTGATCGCGAATGGCCTGCTGTCGGACACCGGTGCCCTTATCAAATCGCGTCTTGGCGCCGTTAAATGCGGAATTGTGACCGACGAGAATGTCGCGCGCCATCACCTCGCGACGCTTGAAGGAAGCCTCAAGGCCGAGGGAATTTTCGCGGGGTCGATCGTCATGACGCCCGGCGAGGCGACGAAGAGCTTTCGTGATCTGGCGTTTCTGTCGGAGCGCTTACTGGAACTCGGTCTGGAACGCGGCGATCTCGTCGTGCCGCTCGGCGGCGGTGTTATCGGCGATCTTGCCGGCTTCGCGGCGGGCATCCTGCGGCGCGGCATCCGGTTCGTGCAAATCCCGACGTCTCTGTTGGCTCAGGTCGACAGTTCTGTCGGAGGCAAGACCGGCATCAACACACCGCAAGGCAAGAATCTCATCGGCGTCTTTCATCAGCCGAGTCTGGTCGTCGCCGATACGGCGGTTCTCTCGACCTTGCCGCCACGCCAGATGCGTGCCGGGTACGCGG
This sequence comes from Hyphomicrobium sp., assembly GCA_035538995.1. GTDB lineage: Bacteria > Pseudomonadota > Alphaproteobacteria > Rhizobiales > Hyphomicrobiaceae > Hyphomicrobium_B. Next base: position 13,373 of record DATLJG010000301.1, read on the forward strand.
AAGTGGCGAAGTATGGCCTGCTCGGAGATGCCAAATTCTTCGCCTGGCTCGATGCCAACTGGCCAAGCATTTTCGCCAACAATGGACCGGCGCTGACGCGAGCCATTGAAACCAGCGTCGCGGCAAAGGCCGCAATCGTCGCTCGCGATGAAACCGAAACCGGCGATCGCGCGCTTCTCAACCTTGGCCATACCTTCGGCCACGCCTTCGAGGCTTGGTGCGGCTACTCCGACACGCTGCTGCACGGAGAGGCGATCGCCATCGGCATGTGCATGGCGTTCCGCCTCTCGGAAGATCTCGGCATCTGCCCGCGCGGACAGGCTGCTCGCGTCACGGCCCATTTCAAAGCCGTCGGCTTGCCGACCAAGATCGCCGACATTTCCAAGGATGGCGCCAACGCCGATGAATTCCTGCGCCTGATGGGACAGGACAAAAAGGTGCGCGGCGGCAAGCTCGCCTTCATTCTGGTTCGCGATATCGGTGACGCTTTCGTTTCCCGCGACGTCGCACCCGAGACCGTTAAAGGCTTTTTGGCCCGAGAAATTGCCCGCTGACGGCTCGATTAGCCTTTGGGCGTCGCACCTGTGTTAGACTTGCGGGTCCAATGGATCAGGATCGTTGACGTCCGCGCAACCCCAACGCACCCGCAGCTCACCCGATGACAATCATATTAAGCCTCGTCGCTATTTTTCTTCTGATCGTCTTGTCGGCATTCTTCAATGCCAGCGAGACATCGCTGACCGCCGCCTCGCGCGCCCGCATGCATGCGCTCGAAGAAGACGGCAACTCCGCCGCCGGCGTCGTCAATTCAGTGCTGTCGCGCCCGGAAGAAATGATCGGCACCGTGCTCCTCGGCAATACGCTGGTGGATGTGCTCGCTGCCGCGTTGGCGTCCAACCTCGCGGTCGCAATCTACGGCCAGGTCGGTGTCGCTTACGCCACCGCTACGATCACAATTCTGATCGTCATCTTCGCCGCCGTGCTGCCCAAAACCTACGCGCTGGCATACGCGGATCGCGTCGCGCTCGTTCTGGCGCCGCCGCTGCGGGGGCTGATCTATGTTCTGACGCCCTTCACCAAAACGATCGAGATCATCGTTCGCAATATCTTGAAGCTGACGCCCGGAAAGGCCGATGACGCTGCCAACATTCTTGCGGCGCACGAGGAAATTCGCGGCACCATCGATCTGCAGGCGAAGGAAGGCACCGTCGCCAAAGGCGATGCCGAAATGCTCGGCGGCGTTCTGGATTTGGGCGATTTGCAGGTCGCCGACATCATGGTCCATCGCACCAAGATGGAGACCGTGAACGCCGACGATCCGCCGGCGAAAATTCTCGATCAGCTGATGAAGTCGCAATACACGCGCGTGCCCATCTGGAAGGAAGAACCCGAAAACATCGTCGGTGTTCTGCATACCAAGGATTTATTGCTCGCTCTGTCTCGCACGGGCTGGACGCCGGATGATCTCGACATCATGAAGTCCGCGAGCACCCCGTGGTTCGTACCCGATACGACGAGCCTCAAGGATCAGCTCAACCAGTTCCTGAAGAACAAGATGCAGATGGCGCTCGTCGTCGATGAGTATGGCGAAGTGCAGGGGCTTATCACGCTCGAAGATATTCTTGAGGAGATCGTCGGCCAGATCACCGACGAACACGACAATCCCGATAGCCACATCCGTATGCAGTCGGACGGTACCGTCAACGTTGACGGAACAGTTGCAATTCGCGACATCAATCGCCATCTCGACTGGGATCTGCCCGACGACGAAGCGACGACGATTGCCGGCCTCGTCATTCACGAAGCCCAGACGATTCCCGAGCCCGGCCAGGTGTTCACATTTCACGGCTACCGGTTCGAGATCCTGCGCAAGAGCCGCAACAAGATCACCGCAATCCGCATCAAGCCGCTGCCGCCGGCGGCCGTTACACGGATTGGCGCGGCGCAATCCAAAACCGCGCGCGGACGAGCTTAAGCGCCGCCGGAAAAGCCGGGAGGCAGAGGCTCGCCGGGGGCAACCGTGGCCAGCGCCAGGGCGTGAATCCCGCCTCGAATTTCGTCCTTAAGCAGATCATTGACGAGGCGATGCCGCTCGACCCGTGATTTTCCGGCGAAGGCTTCGGAGACCACGAGGATGCGGAAGTGGCTTTCTCCCGTGCCCGGCGAGTTCCGATGCCCGGCATGGAGTTCCGATTCATTGATGACGTCGAGCCGGGTCGGACGCAACTCAATCATCAGTTTTTCGCGAAGGCGGTTCGTGACGGACATTTAGTATTGCTCTCTTGGACGGAAGCACCATTTCACGTGCGTTATGGGAACAGGAAACGGGCTGTTAAGCGCTTGCGAGCACATTGGCTAAGGAATGCAAAGCGATTTCTTGACGCCTTGTTTCCAACGAAGCGAACCATCATACTACCCGGCCGATGAAACTCGATTCCAAATACTTCGACAGCATCCGCGTGTCGTCACGGCGCTCAACCGGCGCCAAGAAGGAAACGCGCGCGCCCCTGTGCCAGTGGAAGGGCTGTGACAAGCCCGGCAACCACAAGGCCCCGAAAGGCCGTGGCCGCGACAATGAGTATTTCCACTTCTGCATGGATCACGTGCGGCAGTACAATCAGGACTATAACTATTTCGACGGCATGAGTGATGCGGAGGTCAGCAACTTCCGCAAGGACGCCTTGACCGGCCACCGGCCGACCTGGAAGACCGGGGCCAACGCCTGGGCGCACGGCACCCGCGACGGTGCCCGTACCGAGGAAGCCGCCGAGCGGGTTGCCGCAAGCACCGCGCGAATGACGCGCAAGGCGCGCTCGTCACGGACCCAGCCATCGACCTTCCGCCGCCAGTTGAAGCCGCTCGAACGCAAGTCGCTGAAGGTCTTGGATCTGGGCGACGACGCCTCGCGCGAAGACATCAAGACCCGCTTCAAGGAATTGGTGAAAATTCATCATCCCGACGCCAACGGCGGCGACAGCCGCTCCGAGGAAAAGTTGCGTGAAATCCTTCAAGCCTATAACTATCTGAAACAAGCGGGCCTGGCGTAACAACCGGCCCATTGAGAGCCGCGTGCGCGCATGCCCCCAGATCGCACCGGCCCGAAGCCTTGGCGCCTAGTGGGCGGCATCTGAGCGGGAATTCACTCTACATGCGCACGACGACGAGCGCCTCCGGCGCGCAACCTACGAATTTGCCGGATATGAAGCTGTCCGTACGTCAGGTTTTCGGGATCGACAGCGATCTTGAAGTTCCTGCTTATTCGCAAGCCGAGGATCACGTCCCGGACCTCGATCCGGATTATCTCTTCAATCGTGACGTGACGCTCGCGATCCTCGCCGGCTTCAAGCACAACCGGCGCGTGATGATCCAGGGTTATCACGGCACCGGTAAATCGACCCATATCGAGCAGGTGGCCGCGCGTCTCAATTGGCCCTGCGTGCGCGTCAATCTCGACAGCCACGTGTCGCGCATCGATCTCGTCGGCAAGGACGCGATAGTTCTGAAGGACGGCAAGCAAGTCACCGAGTTCAAGGAAGGCATTCTCCCCTGGGCTCTGCAGAGCAACACCGCGCTCGTCTTCGACGAGTACGACGCCGGCCGCCCGGACGTGATGTTCGTCATCCAGCGCGTCCTTGAAATTTCCGGCAAGTTGACGCTGCTCGATCAATCGAAGGTGATCCGTCCGCATCCGGCGTTTCGGCTGTTCGCGACGACGAATACCATCGGCCTCGGCGACACGTCGGGCCTGTATCACGGCACGCAGCAGATCAACCAGGGACAGATGGACCGCTGGTCGATCGTTGCGACGTTGAATTATCTGCCGCACGATGATGAAGCCAAGATCGTGCTGTCGAAGGTTAAGGCCTTCGCCAAGACCGAGGCCAAGCGCAAGCAGGTCTCGCATATGGTGCGCGTCGCCGATCTGACGCGCTCGGCTTTCATCAACGGCGATCTTTCGACGGTGATGAGTCCGCGTACCGTGATGACGTGGGCTGAGAACGCAGAAATTTTCGGCGACATCGGCTTCGCGTTCCGCGTCACGTTCCTGAACAAGTGCGATGATCTCGAAAAGCCGCTTGTCGCGGAATTCTATCAACGCTGCTTCGGTGAGGAGCTGTCCGAAAGCACCGCCAACGTTGCGCTGAGCTAAGCTGGGTCTCTTTCGGACGAATATAATGGCGATGCCTCCGAACAAACGCCGCGAAGCACCGGCCGAGCCGCTGAAGCGCGTGCTTGCCCCGGCCGTTCGCGCGATTGCCGGAGACAGCACCATCGAAGTCGATTTCGGACCCGGCAAAGGCGATATCTCGGGCAAGTCGGTCTATCTTCCGGAACCGCCGCGCACGCCGACCGCGAAAGACATCGCATTGGCGCGCGGCTGGGCCGATAGCCTGGCGCTTCAGATCGGCTGCCACGACGCAAAAATCCATCGACGGGTCGCGCCACCGCCGGGGCCGGCGCGCGCTATCTTCGAAGCGGCGGAGCGTGCCCGCGTCGAAGGTCTTGGCGCCATCCGCATGCCGGGCATGGCCGCAAACCTGACGGCGCGACTTGAAGATCACTATGGCCACGGCCGCTTCAAGGCCGTCAGCGATCGTGCCGAAGCGCCGCTCGAAGATGCGTTGGCGTTGCTCATTCGTGAGCAATTGACAGGCTTGCCGCCTCCGCCATCGACAAAGGGCCTCGTCGATCTTTGGCGGCCGGTGATCGAAGCGCGGGGCGGCAAATTTCTCAAACGCCTCGAAGCGCTCTCTGAAAACCAAGAGCAGTTCGGCCGCCAGATTCGCGATCTCCTGAAGACGCTCGAAATGGCCGATCCGTCGGATCTGGATCAGCCGGATCAGGATGAGGACGAGGGCGACGAAGGCGCCAACGAAGGCGGCACCGACGAGTCGGAAGAAACGAGCGACGAAGGCTCCGACGGCCAGGACAAGGAAAGCGAAGAGGAGCTTTCCGAAGGCGATCTCTCCGAAACCGAGGAGATGATCGACGCCGGCCAGACTGAGCAGCAAGAAATGGATGAGGAGAACGTCGACGACGAGGAGGCGCCCGCGCCGTGGCGTCCCAACTCGACCGTTCTCGATAACCCCGAAGCTTTTGGCTACAAGGTTTTCACGCGCGCCCACGATGAAGAAGTCGGCGCCGCCGAACTATCGACGCCGGAAGAGCTGGAGCGGCTGCGGTCCTTTCTCGACAAGGAACTCAAGACCCTTTCGGCGGCGGTCGCGAAGCTCGCCAACAAGCTGCAGCGGCGTCTGCTGGCGCAGCAGAACCGTGGCTGGGATTTCGACCTTGAAGAAGGCCAGCTCGACGCCGCGCGTCTCACCCGCATCATCACGGACCCGACTGGAGCCCTGTCCTTCAAACGCGAGCGTGACACCGATTTCCGCGATACCGTCGTGACGCTGCTGCTCGATAATTCCGGTTCGATGCGCGGCCGTCCGATCATGGTGGCCGCGTGCTGTGCCGACATCCTGGCGAGGACGCTCGAACGTTGCGGCGTCAAAGTCGAAATCCTGGGCTTCACCACCAAAGCCTGGAAGGGCGGGCAGTCGCGCGAGGAGTGGCTTGCGGCGGGAAAGCCGTCGGCGCCGGGGCGTCTCAATGACCTGCGCCACATCATCTACAAGACCGCCGACGCGCCCTGGCGGCGCTCGAAAAACGCGCTGGCGCTGATGATGCGCGAAGGCTTGCTGAAGGAAAACATCGATGGCGAAGCGCTCGCCTGGGCGCACGCGCGGCTCGTCGGCCGCCCCGAGCAGCGGCGCATTTTGATGATGATTTCCGATGGTGCGCCGGTCGATGATTCAACGCTGTCGGTCAACTCCGGCAGCTATCTCGAACAGCACCTGCGTCAGGTGATCAATGAAATCGAAACGCGCTCGCCGGTGGAGCTGATCGCCATCGGCATCGGGCACGACGTCACCCGTTACTATCGCCGTGCGGTGACGATCACCGATGCGTCCGAATTGGCGGGCGCCATGACGGAAAAGCTCGTCGAGCTTTTCGAAGAAAAGCCCGAGCGGCAAGAATACGACCCGAGACGCACGCGGCGAGCCTTGATCCATTGAGGCCGCCTGGAAAGCCCGTCCCTATTCGGCGCGCAATTCTTCTTGCGGCCGTCTTGGCTGGCACATCGGCGGTAGCATGGGCCGGGCCGAAGCCGGACATCACGGAATTGAAGGCGGCGCCGATAGCCGTCCATTCCTCGACGATCCGAACGTTCACGCGCTTCGATGACGCCAAACGGCAACCGCTGTCGAGCAAGCTCACCTTTCGCGGTGGTTTGACCCTGACGTCGCCATCTCCGAATTTCGGTGGCTGGTCCGGTCTCGTCGTCAGCGACGACGCGAAATCGCTGCTCGCCATTTCGGATTCCGGCGTCTGGCTCACCGGCACGCTTACGTACGACGGCGCGCGCTTGTCCGGCATCACGCACGCCGAACTCGGCCCTGTGCTGGATCGTGACGGAAAGCCGATCAGCCGCAAGCGCGGCCGCGATGCGGAATCGATCGCCCTTGCCAGCGGAACACTGGATGACGGCACGGCCTTCGTCGGGTTTGAACAACGGCACCGTATCGAGCGCTATGCCGTGACGCGCTCGGGCCTCTCGGCCGATCGCGGTAGCATCCCTCTGCCCCGCCAGGCCCGCCACATGCGTGCGAACCAAGGCTTCGAGGCGATAACGGTTTTGAAGGGCGGTCCTTACAAGGGATCGCTCATCGCCTTTTCGGAACGCCTGTACGACGCCTCGCGCAATCACACCGGCTGGCTGTGGACCGGCAAAGGCCCAGTCGCCGTGCATCTGAAATCTATCGGCGACTACGACATCACGGATCTATCGAGCCTCGATGACGGCACGCTGTATATATTGGAGCGCCGCTTCCGCTGGACGGAGGGCCTCAAGATGCGTCTCAGGCGTATCGCTCCCGAAGAGCTTCGCCCTGGACGTACCGCCATCGGCGAGACCCTGATGGAAGCCGACCTCAACGATCAGATCGACAATATGGAAGGGCTGTCCGTGACACGGCTCAAGTCCGGTGAAGTTCTCGTGTCGCTGATCTCGGACGACAACTTCAATCACTTCCTGCAGCGAACACTGCTTCTGCAGTTTACGATCAACGACGGCGGATAAGCAAAAACCCGGCAGCGGACTGTCCGCGCCGGGTGAATTTCAGTCGCTAGAACCGAAGACCTTAGGCAGCGGCCTTGTTGGTCTGCGTCTTCTGAATTTCGCGCTTCAGCTTCAGCAGTGCCGCCGAAAGATCGTCGTTCTTTGCCTTCAGCAGAAAGGCGTCCAGACCGCCGCGGTGCTCGACCGACTTCAGCGCGCGTGCCGAGATACGCATGCGAACCTTCCGTCCGAGAACGTCGCTCATCAGCGTGACGTTGTGGAGGTTGGGCCGGAACTTGCGCTTGCTCTTGTTTTCGGCATGGCTTCTGAGTTGGCCTGACAGAGGCAAAGTGCCGGTCAGCTCGCAACGCCTGGTCATAACGGTCTCCTACGCCGCAACCCTTGACGCGGGTGCGGTCCATCAAAATCTGCTATAGCAGCAAAAAATGCGCCCCGTCAGCAGGGCTCACGGGGTCTACAGCGCGGTGTATAATTGAGGCGCGGGACGTCCGTCAAGCCGAACAGCGGCCAGAAGCGGCAATGAGGCCAGGGAGGCTGCAAATGCTCCTCCACCAGATGAGCCCGCTCCCGCCCGGAAGTCCAAGAATAGACGCAAAGTCACACTAAGCCAGCAGCTTGCATCCGGGGTGCAGGGGAAGACCCAATGTTGACCTCCAAAGGCGGCGCCCGGCGGCGTCTTCTCGCATTTGGCCTGTTCGCCCTCGGAACGGCGGCGATCGCCGCGACACTCGCGCCGGCCGTGGCCCGCGAGCAGTCCTGGCCAACCGAGGTCAAAGCCCGATACCGCCTGACATTCAACGGCTTTGAGGTCGGCTCCTACAACTTCTCATCCCATTATAGTGGCACCACATATTCCGCGACCGGCAAGACGAAGATCAGCGCGCTGTTCGGTGCCTTCAAATGGACCGGCACGTTTACCGGCAGCGGCTCCGTCGATGGAACCGGACCGCATCCTGCCGCTTATAAGATGAGCTACAAGAAGGGGTCGAAGGTGGCATCGGTCACGATGGGGTTTAACGCTGGGGATGTGAAGTCGATCGCGCTCGTCCCGAACAAACCGCCGCATCCTGACGCCATCAAGGTGAAGCCCGACAATCTGAAGCACGTTTTCGACCCGATTTCCGCGACGCTCGCGATCTCGGATGCAACCGGCGCCGATGCCTGCAACCGCACGATTCCGGTCTTCGATGGCAAGGCCCGCTTTGATCTCAAGCTCTCGCTGAAACGGCGCGAGGCGATTGCGGAAAAGCACCCGACGGGCCAGCCTCGGGAACTTCTGGTATGCCGCGTGAAGTATATTCCGATCGCTGGCCACAAGCCGAAGGATTTCGTCAAGCCCTGGATCGACTACGATCACATCGAAATCGCGCTCCGGGCCATTCCAAGCGCCGGAATCTACGTCCCCTACCGCGTTTCCGTTCCATCCACCATTGGCCCGGCGATGATGACGGCTGAGGAAATCCACATCACGGCGCCCAATAACGTTCAAATTGCACTCAAGCAGTAACGCCGCAGGCGAATGCATCAGGCAGTCGAGATTTCGAGATCAAGCCCGAACGACGCGAGGAATATCCCTTGATCTCGCGCCCCTGCTCTGCAATGCCAGGGGCCGATCCGGAGTCAGGCACGACATGGTAAGCGATCTCGAAGCCCGCATTCGTAATGTAACAGCGGTGCTTGGACCGACAAATACCGGCAAAACCCATTTGGCCATTGAGCGCATGCTCGGCCACGAAAGCGGCATCATAGGTTTGCCGCTGCGTCTGCTCGCGCGCGAGGTCTACGACAAGATCAAGTCGCGTGTTGGGGCTGAGAACGTCGCTCTCCTCACGGGCGAGGAAAAGATCAAGCCCGAACGCGCCCGCTACTGGGTCTCGACCGTCGAGGCGATGCCGCGCGATATCAACGTCGATTTTCTGGCGATCGACGAGATCCAGCTCTGCGGTGACCCGGAGCGCGGCCACGTCTTCACCGATCGCCTGCTACACGCGCGCGGCCGTTCGGAAACATTGCTGCTCGGCGCGCAAACGATGCGCGACGCGATTTCCGATTTGATCCCGGGCGCCAACTTTATTTCACGTCCACGTCTATCGAAACTGACGTACACCGGTGAAAAGAAGATCACGCGACTGCCCGCGCGCTCCGCGATCATCGCGTTCTCGGCGCAGGACGTCTACGCGCTCGCTGAATTGATTCGCCGTCAGCGCGGCGGCGCCGCCGTCGTGCTCGGGGCGCTCTCGCCGCGCACGCGCAACGCCCAAGTCGCGCTCTATCAGTCTGGCGATGTCGAATTCATCATTGCCACCGACGCCATCGGCATGGGCCTCAATCTCGATATCGATCACGTCGCATTTTCGGCGCTGAGAAAATTCGACGGCCACAACCACCGCAATCTGACGCCCGGTGAGATCGGACAAATCGCCGGCCGCGCCGGACGGCATATGAACGACGGCACGTTCGGAGTAACCGGCGGCGCTGAAGCGCTCGACGCCGACATGGTCGAACGGCTTGAAACGCACAGTTTCGATAGCGTTCGCACGCTGCAATGGCGCAACCGCAATCTCGATTTCAAGACGCTCGCCGCCTTGCACGAATCGCTCCGCGAACTGCCGCGAGAGCAACGCCTGACGCGCGCCCGCACAGCCGACGATGTCGCCGCGCTGGAAGCGTTGAGTTCGGATCGCGAAATATCAGATATCGCAACCACGCCGCAAAACGTGGCGCTGCTTTGGGATGTTTGCCAGCTTCCCGATTATCGGAAGATATCGGGGCAGAGCCATGCCGAGCTCGTCTCGAATGTCTACAAACATCTGACGACCGGAACGCATCGCATCTCGGAAGATTGGTTCTCCAAGCAAGTCGCTTTGGCGGACCGTACCGACGGCGATATCGATACGCTGGCAACGCGCATCGCTCATATTCGCACGTGGACGTTCGTCGCCAATCGCCCGAACTGGCTCGCGGATCCGGGACACTGGCAGGAACGGACACGGGCCATAGAAGATAGTCTCTCCGACGCTCTGCACGAATGCTTGACACAGCGTTTTGTGGATCGCCGGACCAGCGCATTGATGAAGGGTATGCGAGACAAGGAAGAATTGACGGCGGACATCGCCGAGGATGGCGCAATCACCGTCGAAAATCATTTCGTCGGGCGTCTGAAAGGTTTTCGCTTTACGCTCGATGCGGCCGGCGATGGAATCCACGAACGCGCCACGCGCCAAGCGGCGATGCAGGTCGTGACGCGCGAACTTGGCATGCGTGCCCGCCGTGTGGCGGCCGCCCAGAGCGATGCGTTTAAGCTGACGCGCTCCGGCGTCGTTCTTTGGCGTGACGAAGAGATCGCCAAGCTCGAGCGTTCCGAAGATCCGTTGCAGCCGGGTCTGTCGCTCATCGACGACGAGCACATGAGCGAGAGCGATCGCGAAAAAGTTCTTGCGCGTCTCAAGACCTGGATCGAGACGACGATCGGCGAGAA
>DATLJG010000302.1:0-11691 GCA_035538995.1 Hyphomicrobium sp.
CATCTGAGTCGTGCCGCCGAGAAAATAGCCCATGCTTCCAGACGACGTATTTCGAGAGCGCCTTGAGCAGACACTGATCGGTCTGGAAAAATGGGCGCAGGAAACCCGCAATTGCGCGGAGATCGAGATTATCGCCTCGGACCGCTATTGGCGAATGGATGTTCGTCCGAGCTTTCCCGGCGCATGCCCCTTCGAGCTTCTGATCAATTCCAGCCAGACCTTCGATCTTTCACTGGATGGCGAAGTCTATGAAAATCGCCCGATCGAGAATTTCGATCTATTTTTGAAGATAGCCAATTCCATCGCAGCTGGCCGCGTCGAGCAAATCGAAACACGCAATGCCCTGACCGGGATTCCGATTGCCATTGCGATGCGCGTCGAGCTTAGCGACGGTTTCGACTGGATCGGATTTCGCACGGTACTGAAACGCGCGCGCTATCTTCTCGAACAAGACGAGGTCCGCCGCGCGTTTCGATATTTGCCATACAGACGTTAGGCGAACGTTAGACCCGGCAGCCGTTTCACCGCGACGATATCTCCTGACGACTTCCTGATCCGATCCGCCGCCTCCGGCAATGGCTCGACGACGACGAGCATGTGATGACCGTTCGCATGCACCATTAGTACGCCGTCGATCATGATCCCGACGTGACCTTTCCAGAACACGAGATCGCCGCGTGCGAGACCATCGAGATCGTTCCGCAAAGGGACAGGTTCGCCGAGCTCGGCCTGCTGCATGTCGGTATCTCGCGGCGCCGCAATGCCTGCAGCGAACAGCGACGTCTGCACCAGACCCGAGCAATCGAGACCAATGTGCGTGCGCCCGCCCCAGAGATATGGCGTACCGGCGAAGCGTTCCGCGATTTCCACAAAATCGCGAGCGTGGCGGCCAATGTGTGTGGTATGGCGCGCGTAGATAAATCCGCCGCTATCAAGTTCGAGAAAATTCTCGTCGCCGCCACGAACGGTGAGCAGCGCGTTCATTGAAAGATGCAGCGTCGGCGGCGATTTGATATCCGGCGCGCTGTACACAAACGTCCCGAGCACATGAACGCGATGCGTCGGACGTTGAACGCCGCGTCGCAATACCTCGGTAGGCAGATACCCAACGTATCCGTCGCGCAGCAGCTGAACCCAGGCCCAGCCACCCGCGTCATCGAACACCGTCACGGGCTCGCCGAACAGCGCCTCGGTTTCAAACCCGCGTGACGGGTCCGGAGATTTTCGAAGCGGCGCCGCCGAGCGAGCGATGGTCGCCGGTTCGCCTTCGGCATAACGCGGCGCTTTGACGACCCCAGCGAGCGATTGCGCCGCGAGATCGGAACGAAAGGCGTTGCGCCGCGGATCGAGATTGCCACCCATGCGATGGGGACCGTTAGCCATCACGACGTCAATTCCCCTCGCAAGTGCTCCATGACGGCCCGCGCCGTTTGCGGCTCGCCACCTTTCGGTCCCAACGGACGCGGTGCCGGACGCCAGCCATAAAGATCGAAATGCGCGAACCGCCGGGCTTTGCTGACAAAGCGCTTCAGAAACAGCGCCGCCGTGATAGCGCCCGCAAACGGCGATTCCCAAACGTTGTTGATGTCGGCCACGTCGCTGTCGAGATGACGGCGATAGCCGTCCCACAGCGGCAAGCGCCAAAGCGGATCACCGATCGCCGCGCCGACATTGGGCAATGTCTGCGCCAGAGAGTCATCGTCGGTGAAGAACGCCGGTAAATCCGGGCCAAGCGCACTTCGGGCAGCTCCCGTGAGCGTCGCAAACACGAAGATGCTGTCCGGAGCGTCGCTATCGGCCAGCGCCAGTGCATCCGCCAACACCAAGCGGCCCTCGGCGTCTGTGTTGCCGACTTCGACGCTCAAACCGCCCCGGCTCGAAAGCACGTCGCCGGGCCGGAAAGCATCGCCGCTGATCGCATTCTCCGCCGTCGCAATGAGAAGGCGCAGGCGGCATTTGAGCCCTTGCCCCATGATCATGTGCGCCAGGGCCAACGCCGTTGCCGCGCCGCCCATATCCTTTTTCATCAGAAGCATGGCGCTGGCGGGCTTGATGTCGAGCCCACCCGTGTCGAACGAGATTCCCTTGCCGACCAGCGTGATCTTCGGTGCGTTGGCAGGGCCCCACGTCAGATCGACCAAGCGCGGCTGCCGCGGGCTCGCGCGCCCGACGGCATGAATGAGCGGAAAATTCTGCGCCAGCAGCTCATCGCCAGTGATGACAGAAACAGCCGCACCATGCCGCTCGCCGACCATGCGTACGGCCGCTTCGATCTCGGCAGGCCCCATATCGGAGGCAGGCGTATTGATAAGATCACGGCCGAGCCAGACAGCCTCCGCCGTGTTGATGACACGCTCGGCGCTCGCACTTTCGAGCCGCAACTTTGGCCGCGCGTTGCCAGCACTCGCTTTGCTCTTGTAGCGCGAAAAGGAATAAGCCCCGAGCGCCCAAGCCAGCTGCGCCAGAAATCCGCTGTCCGTTTCGGATGCAAAGCGATACGTGCCCGCCGGAAGGATTGGCGCAAGCAAACCGGCGAGCATCTCCGAAGGGCCGCTCGGTTCTCCGTTCCGTCCGTTGCCAAGCCCGAAGACGACCGATGCGATCTCACCATCGTCGCCGGGAAGCAGGACATGGCGCTTGGCGCCGCCTGAGAATTTCTGCGCCGCGAGCCACGCCTTCTGACGATCCGTCAGCTCACCCAATGCGCCGGGATCGGCCGATCGCGCAAAATAGATAGGCACATCGGCAGTCGCCGCCGGCCCCTCTGCGAAAACATCTTTGACTGACCAGGCCGTTGTTTTGACCATGAAACCTCGCAAACACATCGCTTCGAAGACCATCCAGCAGAGTCCGCCTCCCGTCGCAAGCCAACCGCCGGCCGGAAGGCCACAAGTTGCATCGGCTTTGACATGGCTAAAGCGGAGCTTAAGCGTTTATTGACGGCTGCCCCAGAAACTAACGGTCTCGCAGATTCGGCGGATTTGAATCCCGAATCTTGCCCGACGGAGACCGCAATGACGCGCCTCAAGCGCCCCAGCCCTACCTTAGTCCTGCCGGCCGCAGCAACGCGCCTCGGAGTTATCGCAAGCCTCACGGCATCCCTCATGCTCGGCGCATGCTCGCAATCGCCCGACCTGTTGCAGGACATCGCGCTCAAAACGGATTCGACCGGCAGCACCACCGGCACGGACCAGCCCGGCCCGCAGACCGAGCTGCAGAAGGCGACGATATATTGGGGCAAGGAATACGCCAAAAAACCGACGGCGCTGCAACCGGCGCTGAATTATGCGCGAAACCTGAAGGCTCTCGGCGAGAAGCAGAAGGCTCTGGCTGTGCTCCAGCAGGCCAGCATGTTCCACGGCACCGACCAGCAGCTAACGAGCGAGTACGGCCGTTTGGCGCTGGAGCTCAACCAGATCAACGTTGCGGGCCAAGCTCTGGCGGCCGCCGACGATCCGACGCGGCCGGATTGGCGGGTCATCTCGGCGCGCGGAACCGTTTTCGCAAAGCAAGGCAAATATGGCGAGGCCGTTCCTTTCTATGAACGCGCTCTGGCGCTTGCGCCGGACAACCCGACGATCATGAATAACCTCGCGATGGCCCACGCCATGTTGGGCGATCCGAAGAAAGCCGAGCAGATCCTGCGCCAAGCCGTCGCGACACCCGATGCGACACCGAAAATGCGGGAAAATCTGGCTCTCGTGCTCGGCTTGCAGGGCCGGTACGATGAATCCAAAACGGTGGCGTCACGCGTCATGGATTCCCAGACGGCATCGTCAAACACCAAGTATCTGCGGCAGATGGTGAAGCTCGACGCCAAGAATGAAATGCCGGATGCGAAGAGCTTCCTGGCGCAGACGTCGGTCGCGCACGCCGAGACGCCGCCGAGTGCCCAAAGCGCATTCACCACCGACGTTGCATCATCGACATCGGACGCCAAGAGCAACTGGCAGACGGTCAGCGCCACGCCCGCACCGCTGCGCGGGATGACACACTGACGGCTCTGCTTTCCCTTTGCGGAAGACGCACGCGCGGCCCGCGCGAAGCGCGTTCGGCCGCTCGTTCTCGATAGCTGCAAAAACGACAAGGCCCTGATCTGTTCAACAGACCAGGGCCGACGCAACACGTTCGAGAATTGGTAAAATCGAAGAAACCAGGCTTATTTCTGCAGCTGCATGTAGCTGATGCCTGCCGGTCCAAGAATGACGATAAACAGCACCGGCAGAAAGAACACGATCATCGGCACCGTCAGCTTCGGTGGCAGCGCCGCTGCCTTGCGCTCGGCCTCCGACTGACGGATTTCCCGGTTCTCCTTCGCCATCGTCCGTAACGCCTGACCGACCGGCGTGCCGTAGCGTTCGGCCTGAATGAGCGCCGTCGTCACGCCCTTGACTCCAGGAAGCCCCGTACGCTTCGCGAGATTTTCATAAGCCTGACGGCGATCCTGCAAGTAGGAAAGTTCTGCTGTCGTCAGCGTCATTTCTTCGGCAAGCTCGAGCGATTGAGCGGCGATCTCCTTGCCGACCTTGCCGAACGCCGCTTCCACGGACATGCCCGACTGCACGCAAATCAGCAGCATGTCGAGGGCATCCGGAAACGCCTGCTTGATCGACATTTGCCGCTTCTGCACGCGGTTCGTGATGAACATATTCGGCAGGTAAAAACCGAGAAAACCCGCAGCCAACGCCATGCCGACGTTCACCAGCGCCGGATATCCGGTGTCGTAAAGGAAGAAAACGTAAAAGAGAGCCGCAAAGAAGACGATGATCGGCGCGGCAACCCGAAAGAACATGAACGTCACGATATTGGCCTGACCGCGCAGACCGGCGCGCTTCAGGTTCTCACGCAGTTCCTCGTTATCGAACCGTTCCCGCAGGCGCAACTCGTCGACGATCCGTTGCATAAAACCTTTGGGCGTCGACCGCAGCCTGCCCGGCCGGTCTTTCGATGACATCTCGGCCAGGCGCGCCGAGCGCATTTTCCCGCGCTCAATCGCCATTTCCTTCATGCGGCGGTTCATCTGATCCCGCTGCAACATCGGCAAAGCCACGGTCAAAACCGTCGCGAAAACGCAGACAGCCGCGAGCATCGTTGCGATGAACTGCGGATTCATCACGGTGTCGATAAAGGCCGTCATGTGTTTACCTCTGCCTTTTCCGCTCCGAGCGACGACTAGCCTAGAATTTGAAGTTGATCATCTTCCGCATGATCAGTACGCCCATCATCATCCACACCGCGCCGAACGCGACCATGAATCGGCCCACCGTTGTTGTGAACAACGGCGTGATGTAGCCGGGCGACGAAAGATAGACCATCATCATAACGCCCGGCGGCAGAGAGGCGAGAACGAGAGCCGATGCCTTTGCCTCGGCGGAAAGCGCCTTCACCTTCATCGCCAGCATGAACCGGTCGCGAAGCACGCTTGAAAGATTGGCGAGCGCTTCAGAAAGGTTGCCGCCGGCCTGCTGTTGAATGGCGATAACGATCGTCAGGAACCGGACTTCCGACAGTGGCATGCGATCGCACATCCGTTCGAGACCGTCGGGCAGCGAGACGCCGAGCCTCTGTTGCTCGACGATACTGCGGAATTCCCCAGCCAGCGGCTCCGGGCTTTCGCGCGAGATCACCTGCAGACAATCGTTCAATGGCAATCCCGATTTGACGCCGCGAACAACGACGTCGATGGCGTTCGCCAGTTGCGATAGAAACTTCTGCTGACGGCGCTGCGTCATCTTGTTGAGCACCCAGCGGGGCAATCCAAACGCACCGACGACAACGGCGACGACGACCGCTCCGATCGGCAGGCTGAGTATGCTGTGCGCGATGCCGCCGAGCACGATCCCCACCGTCGCACTGAGGATATAGAAGTCTCGCGGCGTCTGCTTCAGACCGGCCCTTTCAAGGCGCAGACCCATCGTGACGTTCTTATCGGCCTTTCGGCGGTCGTCCATTTCCTTCAGAGTATCGGCGACGGACTTCTTACGGCTGCTTTGAATTTCGGCCAAAGCGCCGCCCGCTTTTCGCGCCCGGGCCCCGGCGACGCTCTCCACCCGTTTGCTCTTCTGCCTGTCGGCCGCGAAATACGGATACGCCAACGCATAGACGCCGCCCGCAAACGCGACCGCAGCGAGCAACGGCACCAGATAAGCCAGAAGATCAGCATTCCCCATCACGGTCACCCCAACGGATTTCCGTTATCGTCATCGACTTCCGAAGCCGCCAGCGCCCGCGCCAGCCGCTCCGTCTCGTTGTAGTATTCCGCCCGCTCCCAGAAACGCGGACGCGCGATGCCGGTCGAACGATGCCGGCCGATCAGCTTGCCATGCGCATCTTCCCCGGTGATCTCGTAGACCAGGAGGTTCTGCAGCGTGATGGTCTCTTCTTCCATCCCGAGAACTTCCGTGATGTGCGTGATCTTGCGCGAGCCGTCGCGGAGGCGTGAAGCCTGAACGATAACGTCGACGGAACCGCACACCATTTCGCGAATGGTCTTGATCGGCAGCGCATATCCACCCTGCATGATCATCGACTCGAGACGGCTCAGCGCTTCGCGCGGGCTGTTGGCGTGAAGCGTACCCATCGACCCGTCGTGGCCCGTGTTCATGGCTTGCAGGAGATCGAAGGCCTCGGGACCACGAACTTCGCCGACGATGATTCGCTCGGGCCGCATACGAAGGCAGTTCTTGATGAGATCACGCATCTTGATCTCGCCCTCGCCTTCGAGGTTCGGCGGACGTGTTTCGAGCCGGACGACATGTGGCTGCTGCAGCTGAAGTTCGGCGGAGTCTTCACACGTGATGATGCGCTCGTCGTGATCGATGGACCCTGTCAAACAGTTGAGCAGTGTCGTCTTACCGGAACCCGTGCCGCCCGAGATGATGACGTTGCAGCGAACGCGGCCGATGATTTCGAGTATCGTTTTGGCGTCCGGCGTAATGGAGCCGAACTTGACCAGCTGTTCGAGTCTGAGGCGGTCCTTCTTGAACTTTCGGATCGTCAGCGCAGGCCCGTCGATCGCCAGCGGCGGCGCGATGACGTTTACGCGCGATCCGTCGGGCAAGCGCGCGTCGCAGATGGGACTCGCCTCATCGACACGCCGCCCGACCTGACTGACGATGCGCTGGCAGATGTTCATCAGCTGCTGATTGTCAGCGAACCGGACGCCGGTTTTTTGCACCTTGCCGGCGACTTCGATAAACGTCGTGCCGGCGCCGTTGACCATGATGTCGGCAATGTCATCGCGCGCCAGCAGCGGTTCGAGGGGGCCATAGCCGAGAACGTCATTGCAAATGTCTTCGAGCAGCTCTTCCTGCTCGGCAATCGACATCACGACGTTCTTGATCTGGATAATTTCGCTGACGATATCGCGAATTTCCTCGCGCGCCGCGACACTGTCCAGCTTCGAAAGCTGCGTCAGATCGATGGTATCGATCAGCGCGTTAAAGACCGTCGTCTTGATGTCGTAGTATTCTTCCGAATGCTTCCGCTGCACCTCGACGACGGGTTCCGGGCGCGGAGGCGGCGGCGGAGCGGCCGCCGGAGGAGATTGTGCGGGCGGGCGCTGTTGCACCGGCGCGCGCGTCTCCGGCGCCACATGGGCTGCCTGGGGCGCGGATGCCGGTGGCTCCGTCCGTTTCGTTGGCGTCGGATCGTTCGAACGTCTGCCGAACATGACGAGGTGTCCTAACGCTTTAGCTTCAGCTTATCGAGTATCGGCGCAATTGCAGCGAAGGCCGAGATCCCTTTTTCGGACTTTACTTCTTTACGACCGGTAACCTTCAGCGCGATGTCGTGAAATTTCTCGACCGCCTTGGCCTTGGCGCTCAGTTCCTCGACCATTTGCCCGTTGTTCGATGCTTGGCTGAAAATTTCCGCGTCGTAGTCGATGACAGCCAAAACCTTCACATCGAGCGCCTGCTCGAATTCCTTGACCGTGATCTCCTGCCGCTTCGGCAGATTGGCCATATTCAGAATAAGATGCGGTCTGCTGTCATTCTTGCGCACCGTCCGCAGAAGATCGACGATGTTCTTCGCATTCCGTAGGTTCGCCAGATCTGGGGCCGCGGTGATGATGACCTCATCCGCTTGAAGCAGGACACGCTTCGACCACGGCGACCATCCATGCGGCAGATCCACCGCAACGAACGGCACGTTTTGGCGCGCCACGTCGAGGACCAGATCGCAGGCATCCGGTGAAATTTCGTAATCGCGATCGAGGACGACCGGCGCCGCGAAAATCGAGAGATGCTCGGAACATTTGGTCAGCAGGCGATCGAGCAGCTGGTCGTCGAGACGCTCCGGAGCCGCAAGCGCCTCGGCGATCCCCTGAACGGGATCCTGGTTGAAGTCGAGCCCGGTCGTACCGAAGGCCAGATCAAGGTCCGCGATCGTGACATCGGTCTTTAGAAGTTCCGATACCGTCCAACCAACGTTGTGACAGATCGTCGAGGAACCGACGCCACCCTTGGCTCCGATAAACGCGAAGACATGCCCGACGGGATCGGTATCCGGATTGTTGTAGAGATTGGAAACGCTTTCCATCACGCCCAGCGGCTCAACCGGAGAGACGAGATACTCTCCGACGCCCCGCTTCAGCAGCTCGCGATAGAGAAAGACATCGTTGTGACGGCCGATGACGATGACTTTCGTTCCGGGATCGCAGCTCTCCGCCAATCGATCGAGATCGGCCAGCAATTCCACCGGGCTGAGCGTGCTATCAAGAATAATGAGATTGGGTGTCGGACTATCGGCGTAGTGGGCGATTGCCGCCGCGATGCCGCCCATGTGGACGCTGACATGCGCCTTCGACAGCCGCCGGTCTTCCGCCGCATACTGAACCGCATTGGCGACGCCCACGTTATCGCAGAAGGCCTGAATTGAGATGCGCGGAATTGGTCGCGCTCGATCGCTCGGGCGAAAATCCTGAGGCTCACCGCTCGCCGGAACGTCCGAAAATTCGGCGTCGAGATCGGCAGCGGTTTGATGTTGATGGGACATGTCGTCTCCGGGAAATCAATTTGCAATCTTCTGGACTATGGCGGCTTCAGCATCGGCGCCGAGCGGCTGGCCCTTCACGTATTTTCCGTACATATCGTCACGACGGTTGGCGTCACGCGGCGTCATCGTTCTCGGACCCAAAAGGTCGCCGGGGTTGGCAACCATGACAGCCAGATTGTGCTGGTTGGCGCAGCCGAAATCGGGATAGGGCGTGTTCTGATAGGTCCGCGCCAAGTTCTCCGACCAGTCTTGTCCGCAATCCGGCGCGTCCGCCACATAGCGCATGTAGGAAATGCGCAATGGCGATTCCCCTCTGCCCGACTGATAAGCTTCGGTGGCAATCGACGATTCCGAGTATCCGCTGGCGAGCAACACGCGGCGCGCATCGTCGGAGGCTTCCATCGCCGCGCCCTCATTCGTGGAACCGGCCGGCGCCGAGATGACGATCCGGGTGTTGCCGCCGTCCCGCGCACGGCCATGATCGATGAAATCCATCAACCGTCCGCGCTGCGATGGCGTCAGCCCCTCGGAGCCCGCCGCGACATGCAAATTGAGCACTGCGGGCTGCTGCGAAACGAGAATAGGATGGCGCTGCTCAGGATCGATCAGCTGCCAGGATGCCACCTGCGGCCCGATCTGATCGTGCTCGCAACCGGCGACCGCGATCGACAGGCAGGCCACGGTCAGAATATGGATCAAACCGAACCGTGCTTTCCTCGGTTCACGGAGTGACAAAGCTTCCATCTGCATGATGCGTCTCCGGAACCTGACTATTCGACGATGAAGCCGTAGTCGCCCTTCAGACCGCCGGAGGGCATCGTTTCGCCCTTGCCGTAGATCCGGTTGAGGTGACCGAGAAAATCCGCTTTGAGATCCGTCGCCGGATAAAGTCCGTCCGTCGGCGCCGCGAGTTGCTGACGCGAAACGGGCTGAACGAGGTACGGCGTAACGATGACGACGAGCTCCGATTCCTCGTTCTGAAAATCGCGGCTTCGGAAGAGCGTCCCGAGGATCGGAATGTCCTTGGCGCCCGGCAGGCCGTCAATATTCTGCTGTGACTTCGTTGAGATCAGGCCAGCCAGTGCCAGCGATCCGCCGGACGGCAATTCAACGACCGTTTTCGCTTGCCGCGTATCGAAGACCGGATTGTTCGCGACATACCCTGAAATGTCGCTGACACTGGTATCGATCTTCAGGCTGATGCGCCCCTCCGTCAGCACGACAGGCGTAAAGCTCAACTGCACGCCGAATTTTTTGAACGCCACCGAGCTGACGCCAGTCTGCGTATCGACGCCGGTGACGTAGGGAACTTCGCCACCCGCCAGAAACTCGGCCGGCTCGCCCGAAATCGCGGTGAGGTTCGGCTCAGCCAGCGTGCGGATCAGGCCGTCGCGCTCGAGCGCACGGATGGCCGATTGAATGTTATTTTTGCTGTTGCCCCACCCGGACACCAGACCGCTGTTGCCGAACGATCCGGCACTCGGGCCTGGATTGAAGGCACAGATCTGTCCGACGGCGCAGGCCGTATTCGCTGCCGCTGTTCCAACGCCGAACGTCGGAAGCGAGCCAAGACCCGCAGCCGATGAGATCGGAAAGGAATTCGCGGTCAGAAGAGTCGTCGCAAAACTCCCCGACTGCAGCATACCGCCGAGATTGACGCCCAACTGCTTGAGCAGCGTGCGCTTCACCTCGGCAACCGTAACCTTGAGCATCACCTGCTCTTCGGCCTCGACCGACAACAGGTTGATGACCGACTGGCTCTGATCCTGCGAAAGCGAAGCGTTCTGCGGTGAAGCGGCAGCAGCTCCAGCCCCTCCCGCGCCGACATCGACATGCGACGACCAAGTTGCAATCATCTGGGTCATGAACTGCGCCGCGATCTTTCCGGCGCGCACCGAGTCCGACGGGCTCTTGACGTGCCCTGTCAAGATCACCGTCTGATTGAGCGTCTCGACCTTGATATCCGATCCGGGAATGACGCGGTGAAGCAGCGATTCCAGTCCGTCGCCTTCCTGATCGACGTTGACCTCGATCAATGCCAGCTGTTCGCCGGAAGTCGCGAAGAAAAAGGCGTTGGATTGCCCGGGCGCCTTGCCGAGCAGGAACACGCGGTTGGAACTCAAAACGACCGCATCGACGACGGCCGGGTTCGACGCCATGACGTCGCGCACACCATCGGGAAATTCCAGCAGTACGGACTTTCCAAGCCCGATCTTGATGCTCTTATGGATCGGCGTGCCATTGGATTCCGGAAGGCGAACGATGGATTGCGTGTTCTTACCGCCATCGGCATCGAAATCGTTCGATTGATATCGCGAAGATAGTCTGCCCGCGGCGCGCGGGTCGGCAGAGGCGGTCGCAATTGCGCACACCATCAGTGGCGCAAGCACCAGCAGCACACGCGCGGCTGCGTGCCAAGAAAACCGGAAATTAAAGTGCATAAAGTCCCCGCCTTATGACGACTTACTGACCGTACTGACTCAAACCGTACTGACTCAGTTCACGCCATACACACGCGACTTTGCACCGTAGCGCACCACACTGACCGAATTGCTCTGCGGCTTGGCGCGGAGATCGAGACCACCGGCACGTTCCGGATCGGAACTCAAATCCGCGACGCTCCGCAATGACAGCGTGATCTCGCCCATCGAATTGGCGAGCGCCATCATCTCGGCTTGCCGCGGCGTCAACTCG
>DATLJG010000303.1:0-2513 GCA_035538995.1 Hyphomicrobium sp.
CCGATTCGCCGCCCGAGGCTGCGTGCGCGGTCGTGGCGCAGCCGTCGCTTGCCGGGGCTCGGATTTCGTGCTCAGCAGGCAAGCGATGAAAACACTTCCCGAAGCCTTCCGGCCTTTCGATGCGCGCATGCTCGACGTTGGCGACGGGCATTGGATTTACGTTGAGGAGGTCGGCTGCAAAGGCGGCCGCCCCATCATCTTTCTTCATGGCGGACCGGGCAGCGGATCGCAATTCGTACACCGTACCCTGTTCGACCCGGCACGAGATCATGTGTTTTTGATCGACCAGCGGGGCGCGGGACGGAGCCACCCCTATCTCTCGTGCGCCGCCAACGGCACCGCGCATCTGGTCGACGATCTGGAGATCGTGCGCCGGCATTTCGGAATTCCGAAATGGTTACTCGTCGGCGGCTCGTGGGGTTCGACGCTGGCTTTGGCGTATGCGGAAAAATACCCCGCCCACGCGACGGCTCTCGTTTTGCGCGCCGTTTTTCTTGGCACAGACGCAGAAGTGCAATGGGCATTTCTCGATGGGCCGCGAATGTTTCGTCCCGAACTCTATGCCGCCTTCCGCGACTGGCTGCCCGTTGAAGAACGTGCCGATCCGCTCGCAAGCTATGTCGCTCGTCTTTGCGATCCTTCGCCGGAGGTTCATGTCCCGGCGGCGCATCGGTGGTTTGCCTATGAACGCGCCCTGTCGGAGTTGGCACCCAAGACCGCAATGCTGCCGGAACACGTCGATGAGGGTGCCCGTCTGCCGCCGACACCGCTGATCGAGGCGCATTACATCCGGCACCATTTCTTTCTGGAACCGGGCCAGCTTTTACGCAATGCGCCGAAGCTTGCCGGTATTCCGGGACGGATCATCCAAGGCCGATACGACTTGCTCTGTCCGCCGAAAAGCGCTCATGCCCTTGCGGCGGTCTGGCCCGAGGCGCGCCTCGACATCCTCGATACCGCCGGGCACGCTATGACGGAGCCGGGCATCATGGAGGCCATGCGGGCCGCAATAGCCGAGCTTGATGGCTAACGGCGCGGCAGCCGGGAAACTCCGCGGCATCGTTGCTTAACGTTCCGAACGTTCTTGACTTGCGCAGCAAACACATCGATACGAAGCGCATTGCTCTTCGATGGCGCTCGGGTCTTCGTGCCACTCCAAGCGGTTCAACTACCGCGCTCGACCCTGCATCCAGATCAATCCTTAAGACAAGGCCACACCCCGAAAGCGCCGGTGTGGGCCATGGGACGCAGCCCCGGCACAAGATGCACGGGCCTCGAAGCCCTTGGGAAAATTTCACTTTGACAGTTCAGACTTTCGAGGCATTCGGCTTCGCCGAGCCTCTTTCGCGCGCCCTTACGCAGTGCGGGTACGCGACGCCGACTCCTATTCAGGTTCAGGCGTTGCCCCCTCAGCTCGATGGTCGCGACCTTCTCGGCATGGCGGAAACGGGTTCCGGTAAGACCGCAACCTTCGTTCTTCCCATCCTGCAGAAGATCGCCGCCGAATCCATTGACCCCGCTCCGAAGCAAGTGTTGGCGCTGATCCTGGCACCGACGCGCGAGCTCGCGATTCAGATCGACCAGGAAGTGGCAAGCCTTTCGCGCAACATGCGTGTCCGCCGCGCCGTCGTCCTTGGTGGCGTCAGCAAGGGGCCGCAGATCAACGCATTGAAACGCGGCGTGCACGTGCTTGTCGCGACGCCTGGCCGTCTGCTCGATCACGTCAACATGCGCACGTGCGATCTTTCTCGCGTGCAGATACTGGTGCTCGACGAAGCCGACCGCATGTTCGACATGGGCTTCATTCGCGACATCAAGAAAATCGTTGCGCTCATTCCGACAGCGCGGCGCACGGCACTGTTCTCGGCGACGATGCCGACTGAGATCAAAAAATTCGCTTACGACATTCTGAACGACCCTTTCCGCGTCGACTTGTCGACGAAATCGGTCGTGGTCGATCGCATCGATCAGAAAGTCATGATCGTTCGGACGGCGGAGAAGCAGAGCCGTTTGCATACGATTCTCGCCAATCCGGAATGCAAGCGGGTGATCGTGTTCACGCGCACGAAGCGTGGCGCCGACCGCGTTGCCGACCGCCTCGGGATGGCGAGCATCAGCGCCGCCGCATTCCACGGCAACAAAGCGCAGAATGCCCGCCAGCGTGCTCTCAATGACTTCACCATGGGGCATATCCGGGTACTCGTCGCGACCGATATCGCGGCGCGCGGCATCGACGTTTCGAACATCACGCATGTCGTCAATTTCGACATGCCGCTCGATCCGGAAACCTATGTGCATCGTGTCGGACGAACGGCGCGCAAGGGCACCAGCGGCATTGCGATTTCCCTGTGCGATCCGTCGGAACGTCAGGAAATCACGGCGATCGAACGCTTGATGAAGCAGAAGATCGAAATCATCGACGACGTCGGCGGCGAAGTTCTGCCGATGCCCGCACGGCGGCCGCATCATCAGGCATCGCACGCCTCACGGCGCGACGGTGGCAATCGCGGCGA
>DATLJG010000304.1:0-6635 GCA_035538995.1 Hyphomicrobium sp.
GCGTAGAAGTTCGTCATATCCGGCACGAGGTCTTTGACGACCTCCATATGCGGCAGCGGATAGATTTTGACGGTACCGGAAATCTCATCGATGCCCTTGAGGCAGGCGAGCGTATTCGTTCCGTCGATATTCATGGCGCACGATCCGCAGATGCCCTCGCGGCAGGAGCGGCGGAACGTCAGCGTCGGATCGATCTCGTTCTTGATCTTGATGAGCGCGTCGAGAACCATCGGCCCGCATTGCTTCTGATCGATGTGGTAGGTGTCGACGCGCGGGTTCTCGCCGGTATCGGGGTTCCAGCGATAGATGCGGAATTCCTTCCAATCGCCGCCGCTGTCGGGGCGATTCCAGGTCTTGCCCTGTTGAACCTTTGAATTCTTCGGAAGCGTCAGCTGAACCATGAGCGTGCCGGGTGTCCCCGCGTGCGAGAAAAGAGAGCAAGACAGAAGCCCGATCACGCTGACCTGTCAACGGCAGCGCACGTCGCGGCATGTGGTTCTTTAGCCCCTCAGGCGGGCTTTTGGTAACCCTTCAGTTCACGAACCAGGCCGACCAGGCGTTCGGCGATGTCCGCGCCGGTATCGACCGCGACCCGAAGGGTGACCCGCGTTTGAAGAATTGTATTGAGACGGTCCTGCTGCTCTCCGAACCCGAAGAAAACCTCTTCCGGCGGATCGATATCGCCATCTTCAATGGCAGTCATCACGTCGAACGCATTCTGAGCCGCGAGCACAAGCATCGAAGCGATGTCGTTCATAAGTTGCAGGTAGAGCCGCTGGGCGTCGGCCCGAATGCGCTGGCCATGCACGCCGAACTTCAAAGGCGCGGCAGCTTGTCCCCCTTCACCGGCAAAGACGCGCGGGTGGCGTTGGAAGCGGCGGAATATCTCGGCGAGCCCGAGGCAGCACGTCTCAAGATCACGCAGTGCGGCGGGCGTCTTGCGCTTCGTTCTTGTCCGCGAGGCGACTTTTCCCTCGCCCGACCAATTGATCGCCGCGATGGACGCAATGGCCCCGAGCGCCGCAAGCGCCGGCAAGACCGCCGCGAACGGATCCGGCGGCATGCGCGTATCGGCGTCGTCAGCATCTTCTGAGGTTGGCTTGCTCAACGGGTGTGGCACCTCCGGGCACCGCACCATAGCGCGTCTTCATGGAGGCGCGCTATTTCTATGCTTGGCGCAGATAAGCCGGCGATCAATACACGCGCGCCTTCGGCTCGATGTATTTGACTTCGTTGGTCATCGTGTTGGTGTGCACCGGGCGCTCTTCGAGCTTGACCGACTTCGTCGCGTAGTCCGCCCAGGCGAGCGTGTGTTTCATCCAGTTGACGTCATCGCGCTTCGGATAGTCTTCGCGGGCGTGAGCGCCGCGGCTTTCCTTGCGGTTCTCGGCACCGATGACCGTCACGGCGGCTTGCGCGATCAAGTTGTCGAATTCGAGCGTCTCGACCAGATCCGAGTTCCAAATCAACGATCGGTCGGTAACCGAAATATCCTCGGCGTCGCGCCAGACGGCCGCGATTTTCTCGACGCCTTCCTTGAGCACCGGGCCATCCCGGAAGACGGCGCAATTCGATTGCATGGTCTTCTGCATGCGCAGACGCAGCGCGGCCGTCGGCGTGCCGCCCTTGGCGTAGCGGAAGCAATCGAGCCGTGCGAGCGCCGGTTCATGGGCATCCTTCGGCAACTCGGCCTGCATGCCTCCCTGCTCGATCGTTTCGGCGCAACGCAAGCCTGCGGCGCGGCCGAAGACGACGAGATCGATGAGCGAATTCGAACCGAGGCGATTGGCGCCATGAACGGAAACGCAGGCCGCTTCGCCGATAGCCATCAGCCCAGGGACGACATGGTCAGGGTCGCCATCCTTCTTGGTCAGAACCTCGCCGTGATAATTGGTCGGGATGCCGCCCATGTTGTAGTGGACCGTCGGAAGCACCGGGATCGGCTGGCGGCGCAGATCGACGCCCGCGAACACTTTTGCACTCTCCGTGATGCCCGGCAGACGCTCGGCAAGAATCTTCGGATCGAGGTGGTCGAGGTGCAGATAGATATGGTCCGCTTCGGCACCAACGCCCCGGCTTTCGCGGATCTCGATCGTCATCGAGCGTGAGACGACATCGCGAGAGGCGAGGTCCTTGGCGTGCGGAGCGTAACGCTCCATGAACCGCTCGCCCTTGGCATTCGTCAGATAACCGCCTTCGCCGCGCGCCCCTTCGGTGATCAGAACGCCGGCGCCGTAAATGCCGGTCGGGTGAAATTGCACGAATTCCATGTCCTGCAGCGGCAGGCCGGCGCGCAGCACCATCGCATTGCCGTCGCCGGTGCAGGTGTGCGCCGACGTGCAAGAGAAATATGTGCGGCCGTAACCGCCCGTCGCCAGGATCGTCTTCTTGGCGCGAAAACGATGGATCGAACCGTCTTCGAGGCTCAACGCCATCAGACCACGGCAGGCGCCGTCCTGATCCATGATCAGATCGAGCGCGAAGAACTCGACGAAGAACTCGGCTGAATGGCGCAGCGACTGGCCATAGAGCGTGTGAAGCATGGCGTGGCCGGTGCGGTCGGCAGCGGCACAGGTGCGCTGAGCGGGAGGGCCTTCGCCAAAATCGGTCGTCATGCCGCCGAAGGGGCGCTGATAAATTTTGCCGTCTTCCGTGCGCGAGAATGGGACGCCGTAATGCTCAAGCTCGTACACGGCGGCGGGTGCGTGGCGGCAGAGATATTCGATGGCGTCCTGATCGCCGAGCCAGTCGGAGCCCTTGACCGTATCGTACATGTGCCAACGCCAGTCGTCGGGTCCCATGTTGCCGAGCGCCGCGGCGACCCCGCCTTGGGCCGCAACGGTGTGGGAGCGCGTCGGAAAGACCTTCGTCACGCACGCTGTCTTCAGCCCGGCTTCGGCGCATCCCAATGTGGCGCGCAAGCCCGCGCCGCCCGCGCCGACGACGACGACATCGTAGTCATGATCGATGACCGGATAGGCTTGGCCGTTGACCGCAGGCGCGGCGGCACCGTTGAGCTTGCCCTTCGTGTTCGACATTCCGTTACGCTCCGAAGCTCAGCTTCAGCACCGAGAAGATGCCGACGAGTGCAATAAAAATCGCGAAAAACGTGTTGAGCAAAAGCGCAACGATTTTCGGCCCTTCGTCGTGCACGTAATCTTCAATGATCGTCTGCATGCCGAGACGCATGTGGATCGTGCCGGAGACGACAAGAGCGAGCAGACCCAGCGCGATCAAAGGATTGGCTAATCTCTCTTTGACGGTCGGATAGTCGGCTCCGGTCAGCGAGGCGACGAGCCAGACAAGAAAGACCGCAAGAAAGGCGTTGGAAATGGCGGTGACGCGCTGTTTCCAGAAATGATCGGTGCCTTCTTTGGCGGAACCGAGATAGCGGGCGGTCTTGAGCGGCGTTCGCATGGACATCGTCAGAGACCTCCGCACATGGCGACGCCGATCCAGATCGCGGCGGTCAGCACGAACGATCCGGCAAGCGTCCCCCAAGACAGGACGTCGACGGTCTTGAGATCAAATCCGGCGCCGGTATCCCAGAGCAGATGCCGGAGGCCGCTGAGCAGATGTTGGGCCAGCGCCCACGTATATCCGAGAAGAACAATTTTCGCGGGCCAGGTTGCGAACAGGCTCGCAACGTAATTGTAAGCGTCCGGTCCGGTCGCCGCAGCGAGAAGCCAGATCACGAGCAAGAATGAACCGGCATAGAGCGCCGCTCCGGTGATGCGATGCAGGATCGACGTCACCATGTTGATGAGCGGATAATAGATCTGGAGATGCGGAGAGAGTGGCCGCTGCGGTCGCACACCCCGCCCTGTTGTGGCTTGCATCGGATACCTTTTGGTCTTGACGCTGCGGTTGTAACGTCTCGCAAGCGGCGCGGCAATTCGCCAAATGCCACATTCGCCGCAAGATTGATCGCCGCAGCGCGCCGCGCTCCTTATCGCGGCAGGACCAACCAGGCATCGAGATCGAGGACGACGCCCTCGGCGTATTCGCCCGTTTCCGTCTTCAGCGGCAGAGTCGAGCAATCCTGATTTTTGACGCCGATCATGCGAACGCGAAGCGCACCGATGTCGCGACGGTCCGGTATCTCGGCCTTCTCGATGATTTCCGACCAGGCGTAAATCGTGTCGCCGGCGAACGTCGGGGCGACGTGCCGGCCGCCGTTGATCGCCGCCAGATGAAAGGCGTTGGCGAGCCCGTTGTAGGACAGGGCGCGGACCAGCGAGATGACGACACCGCCGTAAACGATGCGCTTGCCGAAGCGGCCTTTCGATTCGGTATGCTGATTGAAGTGAACCTTGGCAGTGTTTTGATAAAGACGAGTCGCGGTTTGGTGCTCCGCTTCCTCCAGCGTCATGCCATCGACGTGATCAATTTTTTCGCCGGCCTCATAGTCGCCCCAACGGTATGGCGATCCGGCGAGTTCAAGATCATACTTGGCGACGTCGAGCGGCGGGATGGCGTCTGCGAAATCTTTCGGATCGACGCGGTCGGGGAGTTTCGGCACGACGGCTTCCGGCGGCGGCGAACCCTTGGAGCGTTTGCGAACCATGACCCAGCGGCAGTATTCGAGCACGACCTGGCCATCCTGATTGCGGCCCGTCGAACGCACGTACACCGTGCCGGTTTCTCCGTTGGAATTTTCCTTGAGGCCGATCACTTCCGACGTCGACGTCAGCGTATCGCCCGGATAGACGGGGACCAGAAACCGGCAGTCGGCATAGCCGAGGTTGGCAATCGCATTGAGCGAAATATCCGGCGTCGTTTTGCCGAAAACAACATGGAACGTCAGCAGATCGTCAAGCGGCGCGCGCGGGTAGCCGATGGCCTTGGCGAACGTATCGGCCGACTGCACGGCAAAGCGCGATCCATAGAGCGCGGTATAGAGCGCCACGTCGCCATCGGTGACGGTGCGGGGCGTCGCGTGGTGAATGATCTGGCCGAAGCGAAAATCCTCGAAGAAGTTACCTGCGTTGGTTTTCGTGCCCGCCATCTGTCCTTGCCTTCGCTCTCTCGCTGCTTTTGTTGCTGTTCTTTTTCCGGGTGTGCCGGACGAACCGCAACCCTTTTCAAAGAATCAGGACGCGATCAAGGGCCGCAGATACATCGAATTTGCAGATTTCGCTTAAAACCACGGCTCTTCGATCCGCGAACGCGCATCAATCGCTGCCGCGATCGAGGCGACCCGCTTGGCCATGACAAGATGCAGACGTTCGACCATTTTGCCTTCGACGGTAATGACGCCTTTGCGAGCATTTTCGGGTTCTTCGAATGCCCGGATGATTTTGCGGGCCCAGGTGATTTCCTCTTCGCTGGGTGAGAAAACCTCATTACACGGCCTAACTTGCGCAGGATGAATGAGTGTTTTGCCATCCATGCCCAGCGTGCGGCCATGCTCGCATTCGGCGCGGAAGCCCGAATCATCCTTAAAATCGTTGTAGACGCCATCGATGACATCCAGGCCGTAGGCGCGCGCCGCGACGAGCGTCATCGCAAGCCAGGGTACGACGGCGAAACGATTGTTGCTGGCGCGGGCGCGACTCTCCTTCAGCAGATCGTTGGTGCCAAGCACGAAGCAATCGAGCCGATTGTCGGGATCGGGTCCGCAGGCGGCGATCTCACGGGCGTTAATGATGCCCATCGGCGTTTCGATCATCGCCCAGATACGGATGCGTGGGTCGGCGTCCGCAGCCTTCACGACTTTCGCGGTTCCCGTGACGTCGCCAGATTGCGAGACCTTCGGAACGAGGATCGCATCGGGAGCGGCGGCGATTGCCGCGTGGAGATCGGTCATGCCCCACGGCGTTTCGATCGGGTTGACACGCAGGACGACCTCGTGGGAGCCGAAGCCCCGCTCGCGAATGGCTGCAATCGCCTGTTCGCGCGCCAACACCTTGTTCGAAGGCGCGACTGAATCTTCCAGATCGATGATGATCGCGTCGGCGGCAAGCGTTTTGGCCTTTTCGATCGCCCGCTCGTTGTCTCCCGGAACATAAAGAACGCTGCGTCTCGGTCTCATTGGCATCGGCATCACCTCCGAAGCTGGCATATGGTGCAATGCACCATAACGCATCAAAGCAACAGGCAAATTCAACTTTGGAGCGAGAGGTAAAAAATGTTGGCGCGAAGATAACCGTTCAGCATGCTAGACAGCCCATGACTTTTGCCAAATCGCTCGGGCTTTCGCGAATCGTTCAGCTACCATCAGGATCATGCGCCGAATTCTCGTCATCACATCGCATGTCGCGCAGGATACCGTGGGGCTCAGTCCGACAGCCGCGCCGCTGACGCGCGCCGGTATTGAGGTCGTGGCGATACCGACCGTCGTGCTGTCGAACCATCCGGCCCGCACGCACTGTGCCGGCGTCATGCTCGAGCCGCAGATCCTCGAAAAAATGACCACCGCACTTGAAGACAACGGCTGGCTCGGCACGTTCGACGCCGTTCTTTCCGGTTATCTTCCATCGGCCGGGCATGTCGCCTGGGTTTCCGGTCTCGTTCGGCATATGCGTTCGCTGAACCCGATGCTTCTCTATATTTGCGATCCTATCCTCGGCGACGATCCGGGAGGGCTGTATATCGATGCGCCCGCTGCCGCGGCCGTGCGTGATGCACTTGCC
>DATLJG010000305.1:0-4971 GCA_035538995.1 Hyphomicrobium sp.
GCCGCTCAAAGCCCTCGCAGCCGACGTCGAACGCAACCTGCTCGCGCCCATCGAGGAAATGGGCCTGAAAATCCGCACGGAAACACGGACCGGCGATACGTCGGTGGCGCGCCGTCAGCGGCAGCGCATCAAGCCGCCGCAAATCCTGCTGACGACGCCCGAGCAAGTCGCCCTGCTTCTCAGCCATCCCGACGCGCCGCACCTCTTCGCCGATCTGGACACCATCATTCTTGATGAGCTTCATGCCCTCGCCCCTTCGAAACGTGGCGATCTCCTGGCGCTCGATCTGGCACGACTGCGTTCACTCGCACCGAACGTGATGACGGTCGGGCTTTCCGCGACCGTCGCGCGGCCGAGCGAACTTCGCGGTTACCTCGTCTCGCAAACGGATCCCGAGAACGTCACGCTCCTGGCGAACCTCGTGACCGTCGAAGGCGGCGCCAAGCCGGACATCAGCATCCTCGAAGTCGAAGATGAAATCCCCTGGTCGGGGCACACGGCGCGTTACGCCATGCGCGAAGTCTATGACGCCATTCGTGCCCACAAGCTGACGCTCGTCTTTGTCAACGCACGCATGCAAGCCGAACTCGCCTTCCAGGAACTTTGGCGGATCAACGATGACAACTTGCCGATCGGACTCCATCACGGCTCGCTCGAAGCGCCCCAGCGCCGCAAGGTCGAAGCCGCAATGGCGGCTGGCAAACTTCGCGCCGTCGTCGCAACATCAACGCTGGATCTGGGCATCGACTGGGGCGACGTCGATCTCGTCATTCACTTGGGCGCACCCAAAGGCGCCAGCCGCTTCCTGCAGCGGATCGGCCGCGCCAACCACCGACTCGACGAGCCCTCGCGTGGAATTCTCGTTCCGGGAAACCGGTTCGAGGTCCTCGAATGCCGAGCCGCGCAACAAGCGGCGGAGGTTGGCGCGCAGGATGCCGTCCTATCGCGTTCCGGTGCTATCGACGTTCTCGCCCAGCACGTTCTGGGAATGGCCTGCCAGTCGCCCTTGGACCCGGCAACACTTTTCGCGGAAGTCCGTTCGGCGCTTCCCTATACGGGACTGACGCGACAGCAGTTCGACCGCACGATCGACTTCGTGTCGACCGGCGGATACGCGCTCAAGAGCTACGAGCGCTTCGCAAAACTGAGAGCCACGCCGGAAGGCAAGCTGCGCGTTTCCAATCCGCGCGTCGCTCAGCAATACCGGCTGAATGTCGGAACGATCGTCGATTCCCCGATGCTGAAAGTCCGGCTCGTATCGGCGCGCGGCGGAGCAGCGCGCGCACGTTTCGGCGGCCGCGTCCTCGGCGAAGTCGACGAATACTTTGCCGAACAATTGCCTCCCGGCGCCACATTCGTCTTCGCCGGAGAAGTCTTGCGTTTCGAAGGTATGCGCGAAACCGAGGTTTTCGTCTCGCGCGCTTCGGCCGAAGATCCGATGGTGCCAAGCTACGGCGGCAACAAGTTCCCGCTCTCGACACATCTCGCGGCGCGGGTACGAGCCATGCTTGCCAATCCGCGTGACTGGCCGAGCCTGCCCCCCTCCGTCGCCCACTGGCTGGAACTCCAGAGCGAACGATCCGTGCTACCTGCGGCTGACGAAGTGCTCGTCGAAACCTTTCCCCGCTCCGGACGTCACTTCCTGGTCACCTATCCGTTCGAAGGCCGCCTCGCGCACCAAACACTTGGCATGTTGCTGACGCGACGGCTGGATCGCGCCGGGGCAAAGCCGCTCGGTTTCGTCGCCAACGACTACGCTTTGGCGCTATGGGGTTACGGCGATATCTCCGCAATGATCGCGGACGGCGAACTGTCGCTTGCCGCACTCTTCGACGAGGACATGCTCGGCGACGACTTGGATGCGTGGCTCTCCGAAAGCAACCTGATGAAACGGACGTTCCGCCTCGCGGCCGTGGTAGCTGGCCTGATCGAGCGCCGCCATCCCGGCAAGGTCAAATCGGGGCGGCAGGTCACGATGTCGACCGATCTCATCTATGACGTTCTGCGCCGCCACGATCCCGGTCATCTGTTGCTCGAAGCGGCCTGGGCGGACGCGGCCACAGGATTGCTCGATATCCGGCGGCTCGGTGACTTTCTTGCCCGCAGCAAGAATCGAATCAGGCATCAATCGTTGTCGCGGGTTTCGCCTTTGTCGGTGCCTGTATTGCTGGAAATTGGCCGCGAAGTCGTCGCCGGTCACGCTCGCGACGCAATGCTGCGCGAAGCCGCCGATGTCCTGGTCAACGACGCGATGGGAGATATTTGAGCTTGGGCGTACTGAAGCCGGAACGCATCGGACTCGACGATTTCGCCGATCAGCATGTCTCGATCTGCGGCAAGACCTTTCTTGCGCATAAGTCCGGCGCGCTCTATTGGCCCGCCGAGCGCGCACTGATCGTCGCCGATTTGCATCTCGAAAAGGGTTCGGCTTTCGCGGCGCGGGGACAAATGCTGCCCCCTTACGATACGCGCGAAACCTTGGCGAAGCTCGCAGCCATGATCGACCGATACAATCCCGAAACCGTCATCGCGCTCGGTGACAGTCTCCACGATCCGGACGGTGCCGCGCGCATGGACCGTCATGACGTCGAGAGCCTGCACATGCTGCAGGAAGATCGCGACTGGATCTGGATCACCGGCAATCACGATCCCAAAATCGATCGCATGCTGGCTGGCTACGTCATGCCGGAAATTACGGTCGAAGGCATTACGCTGCGGCATGAGCCTCATCCCGGCGCCGCGACGCACGAAATCGCTGGGCATTTTCATCCCGCAGCCCGGCTCGTCATGCACGGAACGTCGCTGCGCCGCCCCTGTTTCGTCGGCAACGGCTTGCGTCTCGTTATGCCTGCATTCGGCGCTTACACAGGTGGTCTCAACATCCTCGACCTCGCATTTGAGCCGCTGTTCGGCGTCGATGGTCTGGCCGTTTGGATGCTTGGCCACGAAGGGCTGTACCCGGTAGCTCCGCGTCTGCTGCGCGACGACTGATGACTTAGGCCGGTCGCGGAAATGCGAATGCCGCCACCAAACCCGCCGTTACTGCCATCAGCACTGTCACGAGACCGTAGAGAAAGGGTTGCGTGAAAGCGGCGTCATGGATGTAGCGTTCGACGCCTTCGCGTTCGAGCTGAACATGGCTCGTATATTGACCGAGCAGCTTGCTTTCCTTGAATAAGTAGACGCGCGCGGTCAGCGGCCCGACGGGAACGTTGGGCGGCAAAGCGATCGTTGCGCGAAAAAGGCTGCGCCCGATAAAGGCAACACCGAATTCCGATTTGATGAACAGACGTTCGCGCTCCTTCAAGCGGATAAGAGCCTTTTTGAAACCTTCGAGTTCCGTCGCGTCAGTCGCGTCCGTCCGTCCCGAGGCTGTCGGAACCATCCGGATGTGTTCGAAGCCGATGCCGTTGGCATCGAGCAACGCAGGATCGGCAAATTCATCGACGGGCCGTGTCGAGGCAATCGCATAATAGCTGGGCAGCGACGTAAACCGCATCGACGACGTATTGATCCACAAGCCGCCGACGCGCGACTTCCGGCGCACGATGACCGGCGCAGGCTTCCCCTCGACGACGATAACGACGTCGTACGTCCCGGCTTCCGGGCTCGGCTGCACGCTATTCTCGACCGTCCCGAAGACGAGGATTTCCGTGCCGGTGAAGCTCGATGTGATCGCCACCTGCCGGGTGGATGCGTCCGCCTCGACGCTTTCCTTTCTCTCGTCCGCGATCGCAATGCTGCTGACACTCAGCAACCCGGCAAGAATGGGGAGCAACAACCGCATCACGATCCTTTCACCGAGCCAAGTGAATAGAGATCAGCCGGCGTCGCCACGAGATCGTACCCAATGCGCGCCGCAACGATGAGCACCAGAACTCCGAGCAGAATGCGAATGTGCTCGCCCTGAAGCCGCTCGCCGGTCGCTGTGCCAAACTGCGCGCCGATCACGCCTCCCACGAGCAGGATCGCAGCAAGGACGATATCGACGGACTGGTTCTGCCAAGCGTGCAGGATGGTCGCGAATGTTGCAACGAAGACGATCTGAAACAGCGACGTTCCGACCACGACGCTCGTCGGCATGCGCAGGATGTAAATCATCGCCGGAATGATGATGAACCCGCCGCCTATGCCCATGATCGCCGAAATGAAACTGACGAAAACGCCAATCACCATCGGCGGGATCACGCTGATATAGAGCTTCGATCGTTGGAAACGCATTTTGAACGGCAGCCCGTCGATCCAGCCGTGCTGCCCTGATTTGCGCGGCGAATGGATGCCCACGGTCTGCGCGCGCCGCCACGCATTGATACCCTCGATCACCGTCAGCGTCCCGACGACGCCAAGAAACGTCACGTAGGTGAGCGATACGGTCAGTTCGAAAAGACCGGCCTTGCGCAAAAGCCGAACCGTTTCGACACCCAGCGCCGTTCCGGCGAGCCCCGCCGACAGCATGACGACGGCCATGCGCACATCGACGTTATTGCGCCTGTAGTGAACGACCGCTCCCGACACTGACGAAGCAACGACATGGGCGTTGCAGGTCGCGACGGCGACGATCGGCGGCACTCCGAGGAACGTCAGCAGCGGCGTCATGAGAAAGCCGCCGCCCACTCCGAAAAGTCCCGAGATAAACCCGACCGCTGCTCCGAGGGCCAGAAAGACGGCCACGGAAACCGACATTTCGGCGATCGGCAGATAAAGGGTCATTCAGTGTTTCTGATCGGCATGCGGCCCGCGGCTTCGCTGGCGTTCTGGAAGGATGCCTTAAGGGACACCAAAGTGCTCGGCCCCGCAAGCGCCGAGAGCTTGCAATCTCAAACCGGACGGCGCGTCCACGTAGCGGCACCGCCCGGATAGCATGGCCGCGCGCGACGGCGCCGCTCGTCGCGGCTAACCGGTAATCCCGTTTTTCGGGTTGTGCTTCCATTGCTCGCCCGCCATGCGCGGGTCGTTGGCGGCACGGTTGAT
>DATLJG010000306.1:0-12350 GCA_035538995.1 Hyphomicrobium sp.
GGCTACAAGCACGCGAAATATGTGATGCGGATCGAAGCCGTGTCGTCGATGGTCGGCATCGGCGGTGGCAAAGGCGGTTTCTGGGAAGATCGCGGCTACGAATGGTACGCCGGGATTTAATCCCGATTGCGGCCTCGCGCATCAAAGCCTTTTCCGAACATTCCCATTGTAATAGAGTAACAGCCTTGTGAAACCTCCGGCCCGCGTTTTCTCGTAAGAGCAAGCTGCCAGAGGAAACCAGTGGGAGTGGAATGATGAGGTTTGTGAAGGGCATCGCGGTTGCCGGCGTCGTGGCGCTTGCCGGCTCCGTTGCGGCCGGTACGGCAGCGAATGCAGCGAGCATTGCCGTCGGCAAGAAGCTCGAACTCAGAGTCGATCCGACGAAAATGAACGAGGAGCGGACGCGGCTCTGGGAGAAGTTCGGCGGATGGTGTGCGATCAAGGATTGGCATCCGGCCATCGCGAACTGCGAAGAGAGCACCGAGGATGGTGCGAAGGTTCGTGTGCTGACGCTGAAGGACGGCGGGAAAATCAAGGAAAAGCTTCTGGACGAGAAGCCCAACTTCTACCGTTACGAAATTCTCGAGAGCCCATTACCGGTCAAGAACTACCAGGCCCAGTTCGCGCTGACGCCGGATGACGACGATGAAGACGAGATCAATTTCGCGTGGTCGGCGACGTTCGATGCCAATGGCAAGCCGAACAAGGAAGCGCACGATGTCATCGACGGCATTTTCCAGGCCGGGCTCGACAACATCAAGGCGCAGGCGGGCACAAAGCCGGATGATGACAACGACAAGGACTAAGCGAGGCTTCGTCCGCTCTTCGAATATATTCCAATGAAACGCGACATCATCCCGGTGAAAGCCGGGATGATTTTTTTTTGGGCGCGGCAGAGCGAGAGCCGATCAGGTTCTGAGCGTCTCGATCGCGAGGCGGATCAGATCGGCGGTGCGATCGACGCCGAGCTTGACCTTCATCTGGGTGCAGATGTTCGCGACCGTCTTGTAGGCGATGCCAAGACTTTCCGAGATGGCTGTCATGCTCTTGCCTTGCCCGAGCATACGCAGAATTTCGACTTCGCGGATCGATAGTGATTGCAACGGATCGTCCGTCGAGATCTGGCTGACGGCGATGCGCGAAGCGAGGTCGCGGTCGATGTACTGCTCGCCGGCTCGCACCTTGCGGATCGCGGCGATCAACTCCTCAACCGGGGCGCTCTTGCTGACGTAACCGCGCGCGCCGCCGCGAAGCGCACGAACCGCATAGATCGGTTCGTGGTGCATGCTGAAGACGATGATGCGGGCGTTGCTGTCGGCCGACAACATGCGGCGGAGGAACTCAAGTCCGCCGGCTCCTTCGAGATTGAGATCGAGGATGATGATATCGGGCCGTTCGCGGGCGTAGACGGCCAATCCCTCTTCGACATCGGGGGCTTCGCAGACCTGGGCGTCGAAGTGTGCCGCAAACAATCGTTGCAGACCTTCGCGGACGACACCGTGATCATCGACGATGAGTATTTTCATGCTGTACTCGTGGCTTTCGGGGTTTCTTCAGTTTTCCCACGGCGTTCAGGGGGAAGTGGAATCTCAGCGACAAGAATGACACCTTTTCCATTTTCGTGAGAGGCAACCTTCATTGTTCCATTAAGAGCGGCAACGCGCTCGCCCATGCCGACCAGGCCGAATCCGCGTCTTTGAGGCTCGGCGATGCCTTGGCCGTCATCGGAAACGACGATGCGCAAGTGGCCGGTTTCAGTTTGCTGCGCCGAAAGCTCGATGGTGTCCGGCTTGCCATGCCGGACGGCGTTGCTGGTGCCTTCCTGGAAAATCCGAAAGGCGGTCTCTTCAATATGAGCGGGAAACCGCGCTTCGCTGATGTCGCTGTGAAAGGTGATGTTCGGACGTCGGGCCCGCCAGAAGGCGATGAGCTGTTCGACGGCGTGCGTCAATCCCTGGTCGATCATCATCGCAGGCCGCAAGCGGCTCAGAATGGCGCGCAAATGCATCTGCATGTGATGAACGGACTGGCGGATTGCCGAGACTCGTCCCTCGACGCCTTCACCTGCGTCACGCGAGAGCAAAGCCGGGATCGATTGGGCATCAACGTCGACCGCGAACAGGAAGGGTCCGATCTCATCGTGAAGATCACGAGCGACTTCCGAGCGCTCTTCTTCTTGCACGGTGGACAGCTGTTCGTTCAAGCGCCGGTTCTGCAATTCCGCGGCCTGGAGGCGTTCGGCCATGCGGTTGAAGGCGCGATAGATCATATTGAGATCTTCGGGGCCTTGCTCGGCGACGTGAGCGGTATAGTCGCCTTCTCCGACGCGGTTCAACGCGGCCGACAGATCTTCAAGCGGCTTCAACGCCCGGCCGAGGCTGGCATAGATCAGTACCAGTACGGTGGCACAGAAGCCCGCCAGGATGATGAACTTGAGCTTCAGATCCTCCCAGACTTCGCCCACTTCGTTATGTGAATCCGATTGTAGTTCGACCGTGCCAATGCCTTTGTAAGGCGCCGGAAGCGCAAATTCTTTGGTGTATGTGTTTCCGGCGAAGAGTTGGTGCAGCCAATGCGGCGGCGGATCGCGCGGGGGTTCCAAGCGGGAGGTAATCTTCGTCGTTCCGTCGGGAGCGACGAGCCGAGCAACGACATGCCGGTCGCCGTCGAACGATCCGATCACACGTTGCAAATAAGTGAGTGGGTCGCCGCTGATCGCGATCGACGCCAGCGCGTCGCCAACGGTGCTGTTGCCGACTTCGATCGCCGACGACATCTCGGTTTCGACTTTGCGCAGACTGGTCCAATAGGTCAGCACGCCGCCGAGCAGGAGGCACACGCCCAGCACGAGCGCCACAAGAACCATAAGGCGGCGTCTCAAGAACATTGAGCCAGATACTCCGCCCGATCTTGTAACATTATAACACTTTGAAGCAGCGTTCGCGGCACGTCAAGGCTTGCCGGCGCGATTGGCCCGGCATGGCAGAGAACCTGCATCGGAGAAATCGAAAGCAGGGAGCGTTCCATCCTATGACGCTGTATTTCCGATCCTACGCATCGAACCTCAATCGCGTCCGGCTTGCGGAGTTCGTCGATCAACATGTGACGCTCCTGCGTCATGAGCGGGCGCGCCCCTCTCTCATCGTTAATCCGCTTAATGGGCAGCCCTACACGGGCCGTGCCGGCAGAACGCAAGACGCTTCACCGCTTCGCGGGTTGCCGCGTTAGGTTGGGGTCAAGTTCCTGATCGGCCATCATTCGGATCCGGATTTAACTCCGGTTCAGCACTTATGCTGGTGCAATAATCCGACCGCGCCCGGGACGCCATCCGGGAATTTTTCCTAAAACGCGGGTTCTGAGCTTTTGGACGTCAATCTTTCTTCGGACGGCCAATATCCGCGCGTGTCGCCGCGATGGCGGAATGAGTAGGACGCTGCGCAGAAGGATCGGCCGTAGATCGCGCAGCATTCGTGCCGGGCGGCCGGCGAATTCGTACTGGTCGGCGGCCATCATCCCCCAGACGAGCGCCAGCAATAGATAGAAATGCCGCCAGTGGTCGCTGTCGATCAGCACGCCTTCGCAGATATTTCCGGCGAGGGCGGCAAACGCGATCAGGAAATAGGGAGATGTCTCCGTTCGCTTAAACGCATGCCGCAAGCCGAGCACCAATGTGCCGAGGCACGTCATCAGGTAGAGCAGTCCGCCGACCCATCCGGCGTTGAGAAACATGCTGAGATAGATGTTGTGGACTTCTTCGTGATGGTAGAAGCGCGTGAAAATCGCCGATCCGATACCCAGCGGATTTTCGAGTATCAGGCCGACGGCCTTCCGCTGCCCGCCGAAGCGGCCGTCGGGTCCGACGTCGTACGACTGGGTGAGGGAGGCGCGCTGCTCAAGCAAATCCGAGATGGCGGACGATTGCAGGGCGGCAGCGAGGATCATGGCGAGCGTGAGCGCGCCGAGCAGCAAGAGCGCGGCGAGTTTCAGGCGTTCGCGGTTGGTCTTCACGGTGATCGTGTAGACGTAGCAGAAAATCAGCAGGCCGATGGCTGTCGCGGCCCAAGCGCCGCGCGAAAAGCTGAAGAGAATGCCGACGGCCAGTATCGCGGCGGAGATGAGCGGCAGGATTCCGCGACGGAGCGGCCGGACCAGCCAAAGGTGTAGCGATAGCAGCAGCGGTGCAATCAGGAAGGGCCCGAACACGTTGGGATCTTTGAACGGTCCCGAGGCGCGGCCATAGCGCGTGAAATGATCGAAAGCGCCTGGAAACAGGCTGAGATAACCGGCGATGCCACAGAGCGCGGCGATGATGCCGGCAAGGAGGTAGGCGTTGAGGATCAGCCGCGTGTGTTCCTTCGGGCGTTTGGCGATGAAGGCAGCGAACAGGAACCAGGCGCCGACAAGATAGAGCGAGACATTCATATGCGACACGGCAATGCCGGTTTCGCGCGCCAATGCGGCGCTCAGTTCGCCACACGCCGTCATTGTGAAGACGACCGCAAAGCCAGCCCAAAGCATCGGTTTTGCGTCCACGAGTCCGACAATCGGCAACAGCAGCATGAGCCCAATCGTCAGCGCATCGACGGGAGCGGGTTCCGTATAGACGATCGAACTCACGGCGATCGTCAGCCAAACCAGGGCCAAAGCAATGCGGTGCGCGACGCTCTTTCGACCTCCTCTCGCGAGGTCGAAGCGGACGAGCGTCGGTGGCATGCCTAAGACCGGCGACATTTCGGCGGGCTTTCGTTATCCGCGGTTGAAGGGGCGTTGACGATGGCCGTCAGTAGGCGCTTTCCGTGTTGAGCAGGGAGAGCGGCGTTTTCAAGAGAATGTAGAGGTCGAGGAAGACGCTCCAGTTTTCGATGTAGTAGAGATCGTGCTCGATGCGCTTGAGGATCTTTTCTTCCGTATCGGTCTCGCCGCGCCAGCCGTTGATCTGCGCCCAGCCGGTGATGCCGGGTTTGACCTTATGGCGCGCGAAATATCCATCCACGACTTCGTCGTAGAGATGTCCCGCCGCCTTCGCCTGAACGGCGTGGGGCCGGGGGCCGACCAGCGAGAGGTTGCCCTTGATGACGTTGAAGAGCTGAGGAAGCTCGTCGAGGCTCGTCTTGCGAATGAAGCGGCCGACGCGCGTCACGCGCGGGTCGTCCTTGGTGACGAGCTTGGAAGCCGTCGCATCGCAGCGGTCGACGTACATCGAGCGGAACTTGAAGACTTCGATCAACTCGTTGTTGAAGCCGTAGCGCTTCTGCTTGAAGAACACAGGCCCGCGGCTTTCGAGTTTCACGGCGAGCGCGATGAGCAGCATCACCGGCGTCAGCACGGTGAGCGCCAGCAGGCCAATCACCTTGTCGAAGAGCCATTTGGAGACGCTGTCCCAGTCGGCGATCGGCCTGTCGTAGAGATCGATCATCGCGACCGAGCCGACATGCGAATACGTGCGCGGCGAAAATCTCAGGCCGCTGGCGCGGGCGGGCATTTTCACGTCGGCCGGCAAGACCGACAGGCGTCCGACGACGTTCGAAAGGCGTCCTTCGGCGGCGAGCGGCAGCGACACCACAACGAGATCAAGCTGCTTGGCGCGGCTCATCTTGATGAGGTCGTTCAGATTGCCGAGGCGCGGGTAGCCCGCAATCAGGTTCGGGGCGCGCTCGTCGCTACGGTCGTCGAAAATGCCGGCGATGCGGACGATCGAGTGCGAGTCCGCTTCGAGCTCATTGAGCAGCGTCTCGGTGAGCGGGCAGGCGCCGTAGATCGCAACTCGCTGGTAGAGGCGGCCGGTGCTTGCCGCATTGCGGATGAAACAGCCTGTCGTGACACGTTCCAGCATGACCAGGGCGGCGCCGGACACGTACCAGGCGGCAAGCCAGAAGCGGGATACGTCGGCGCCGACTTTCAGGAAGAACATACCGGCGACGAGCGCCGCGAATACGACGGTCCAGCCGAACATCACCGCGGGCAGGTTCTTGATGTAGGCGGAGAGCGCGCGAAGGCTATAGAGATCGAGCAGGCTGAACACCACGACGGTGGCGGCGCCGACAGCCGCGGTGGCGAGAAGGTAGATGGTGTTGCTCAAAACACCGGTTTCATCGACGTAGAGATGCGCGATGGCCAAGCCGAGAAGCGTCACCATCAGAAATTCGATACCGCGAATGGCGCCTCGAACCACAACCGGCGAAAACGTGCGCTGATGGTCGGTGCGATCGACGAGTTTCGGCTTGCGGTAGGTGAACGCTTGTTTGAACGCGGCTGCGTTCACGAAGCCGTTTATCGCCATAGGTCTGATGTCGCCGGTCATTGACATTTTTTTGGTGCGTCCCGTTTCGGAAAACGTGACGGCTCGAAGCAGACTGCATGCCATTTCGGTTAACCGCGCTGGCTGTGCAAGTTGGTCGCGGGATAGCCCTGCGGTTCGGGGTGCGACGGCGGCGCGGCATAGAACTTCAGCACGGCGTCGGTCATCGCGGCGACGGTGAATTTTCTTTTAATTCCCGCTTTGAGACGGGCTGCGCGGGCGCGAGCGAATTCGGGATTGTCGAGGGTCGCCGCCAAAGCCGTCGCGAGGAGCGAGGGGTTGCCCGGTTCAATCAACGCCGTGTCGGTGTCCGCAACGATTTCGGGGATGCCGCCCACGTTCGTTGCGATCAGGGGAAGGCCGGCGGCGCTGGCTTCCAGCACGACATAAGGGAAACTT
Source organism: Hyphomicrobium sp. (assembly GCA_035538995.1). Lineage (GTDB taxonomy): Bacteria > Pseudomonadota > Alphaproteobacteria > Rhizobiales > Hyphomicrobiaceae > Hyphomicrobium_B. The sequence continues at coordinate 6,698 of DATLJG010000306.1, forward strand.
TCGGCGCGCGACGGCACGACCATGACGCGCCCGAGGGCGAAGGCCTCGCGGATCGGCATGGCGCCGGTAAAGCGGACGCGCTCATCGAGCCCGAGCGCACGAGCCATCTCCTTGAATTTTGTTTCGTCGGGACCCGAGCCAACGATCGTGGCCGTGACCTGACGCTCGTTGAGCGCGGCGAGGGCCTGTAGCAGGACGTCGACGCCCTTGAGATCGCGGAGTTCGCCGACGAACAGCACGTCGGTCGCGTCGGTTCGCGGTTCGACGGCGTTGAGATCGGCAGCCTTGAGGCCGTTGGGAATGATGCGCTGGGGTGAGCCCTTGGCGCTGACGCGGGCGCGATAGGTGCGCGCCGCGTGTGCGCTTTCGAAGATCAGGCCGGTCGTCATGCGTTCCAGCGCACGTTCGACCATCATCAGGGCGCTCTGCTCCAGCCCCGGCCTCAGATTGAGACTGCCACCGTGCGGCGTGTAGAAAGTCTTCACGCCTGAGTGGCGCAGCGCCAGGCTGCGGGCTGCGAGCCGGGCATAGGCTCCGCCCTTGGCGCCGTGGCCATGCAACACGTCAAGGTCGAGCGTCGCGATATGAGAGCGAACGGCGCGAACAGCAGAGAGATCGCCGAGGCCCGGCTGGCGGCGCATCGGAATGCGGGCAATGCCGAGTGTCATCTTCGGCGCGACCGCCGCAAATTTCGCGGGTGTCAATCGATCTTCGGAATTGCTGTCGGCGAGAATGCCGACATCGTGGCCGCGGTTCGCCTGTTCTTCAGCGAGATCGAGAACGTGGCGGAAGAGGCCGCCGACCGGCGCCCGAAGACAGTGGAGAATACGCATGCTGACCTACCCGATACGCCGGGAAAGGTCTGATGTGTCTCAGAAAAACCTCTCGAACACGTAAACGGTGTCGCCGGGCCGCAGCTGCGTGTCGCTCGGGGCCTCGATTTGCTGGACGACGCCGTCGACCTTGCGCGTGATGCGGAACGTTCTTTCGCTGGCGCGTTCGGTGTAGCCGCCCGCAATGGCGACAGCCGTCTCGACGGTCATGCCGGAAACGTAGGGGAACTGGCCGGCATTCTTGACTTCGCCGAGGATGAAGAATGGCCGGTTCTGCTGAATGTCGACCGTCACTTGCGGGTCTTTGACGTATTCGGAACCCAGGCGGGCGCGGATCGTCGCCTGAAGCTGGTTCGTCGTCTTGCCGCGCGCCGTGACGTTGCCGATCAGCGGCACGGCAATTTTGCCTTCGTGATCGACGATATAAAGCCGCGACAGGTTCGGCTGGCCATAGACGAAAATGCGCAGCCGGTCGCCCGTATCGAGGCGGTAAGGGCCGGTGGGATCGATAATTGTTTCGGATTGAATGACAGCTGGAATAATTGTCGGCTCGCCCCACACCACCGGCCGTGCCGATGCCGTGGTTATCGGAACGGGGTACCCGTCAACAGGTTGGCTGTCGCCCGGCGCGGGGCCGGCGATGACCGTATCGTCCTGCAATTCCGGGTTAAAGCCCGAAAGGAATTCCGGTCCTGAAGCGCATCCACCGAGCAGCGCTGCCGCTGCCGATGCGACCAGGAGAATGCGTACTGACATCTGCAACTATTCCCGCAACGTCCACAACGCCGATGACCGTAGCCACGCGGAGTTAATAAAATCTGAGAGCGCGCGTTTTTTTGAAACGCTTAAGGACTTGCTAACCGCGCACGACGATACCTGTCTGAGGCGAAAAACCTTTGATCGAGTAGAGTTATGCGGCCACGCGGTCATGTCTCACCAGACGACATCGATATGGCATCGGTGTTCAATGCCTTGAAACGGCGTATGCCCGGCCTGCTGCTCGTAAGCCTGCTGGCCGGCGCATTGACGTACGGCATCCTTTTACAAGTCGCGCCGCGCTACGAGAGCGAAGCCCAATTGGCGATTGTCGCTAAAGGCGCGGCGGGTACGTTCTCCGATCGCAATGCGTCGGCGGGGCCTGACCTCGTTACCACGCGCATGGATAAGGAAGCGATCAACACGCACGTAAAGGCGATGCAGTCGCCTGAGCTGCTGGAGAAGATCGCCAACGATCTCAAGCTCGCGGAGCGGCCCGAGTTCAACAGCGCGCTGGGTCCGGTCGATAAGCTCGACGCGGCGTTACGCACCATCGGGATTGGCGGGCCGCGCAAGGGTGAGACGACGCGGGATCGCGTGCTCGACGCATTCCGCAAGCGGCTCGAAGTTTATGCCGCGAAGGAGAGCCGCTTTATCGGCGTGAATATGACATCGAACGATCCAGCGCTGGCGGCCAAGATCGCCAATGCGCTGGCGGAGAATTACCGCGCGTCGCTTGCCGCGCAGGGCGTGACGGAGGTCGACGACCTGCAGGACGTCTTGCAGGCGAAGATCACCAAGCTGACGAACGAAGTCGCCGCCGCCGAAACCGAGACCGATCGCTATCGCGGCAAGATCGACGGTTTCAGCGGGGGAGCCCAGAACACGGGCCTCAACGCGCAGCAGATGTCGGAGCTGACGGCGGAGCTGACCAAGGCCAAAGCGGCGCGCGGCGAAGCGGAAGCGCGGGCGCAGTCGGCGCGGGAAATGATCAAGGTCGGGTCGGCGGATCAGCTGGCCGACGTGCAAAAATCGCCGCTGATCCAGAATCTCGTGCAGCAGCGCGTGCGCATCGAGCGGCAAATCTCCGAGCTTTCCACGACGCTTCTGTCGGGGCATCCGCGCATGCGGCAGCTCAATGCCGAGCTGGCTGGCTTGAAGGTTCAGATCAACAAGGAAATCTCGAAGATCGTCGATAGCCTCGACAAGGAAGCGAAAGTCGCGAAGGGTCGCGAAGCAAGTATTGAGCAAAGCCTGGACGACATTAAAAAGCGCGTCGTGACGAATGCCCCGGAGGAAGCCAAACTTCGGCAATTGGAGGCGACGGCGAAAGCCAAGCGAACCGAGCTTGAGAACATTCAGGCGCAGCTTGAAGCCAACCGCAAGCGGCTGGATGCGCGGGCGCAGCCTGTTTCGGCGCAGATCATCTCGAACGCGCAGCCGGAAAGCGTGCCGGTGTTCCCGAGGAAGGGCTCGTTATCGGCATTGATCGCTCTGGCGGTCTTGATGTTCGGAACCGCGTGGGTGGTGACGGTTGCTCTCTTCCGTGAAGCCCGGCGGAGTTCGCTCGGTGAAAAGCCGCAACTGGCGGCAGTCAAGCCGCTTGCCGTGCGCGCTGATCCCGTGTTGCCGCCGCGTCCGGAGCCTCAGGCGGAGCCGGAGTTGGAGGCCGTCGAAGACGATGTCCGGCCGGCATTGCCCGAGCCGTCGCAGCGAGAGCCCGTCACTGTCGTCAGCGAAAGCGAAATTGGCGCATTGGCATCGCGCCTCAGCGAGAAGCGCCCTGCCGATAGCGGCCACAGGACGTTGCTGACCGGCGATACGGACGCCATCGACGTCACGAAAGAGACGCTTGATCTCGTGAAGACGTTATCCGAAAGCGGTGTGCAAACGATCCTGATCGATTGGAGTCCGAAGGGCAACGGCATGGCGCGCGAGATCGGGCTCGATCCCGGCGTAGGCGTCAACGATCTGCTGCGTGGAGGCGCTGGGTTCGGTGAAGCCATCCAACGCCTTTCGGGGACGAACGTGCACGCGATCGCCAGCGGCAAGGCGCTCGATGCCGACGCGATGACAATCGATCCCGACCAGATCAATCTCGTGCTCGATGCGCTCGACGAGGCTTACGATCACATCGTCGTTGCTGGGCTTCATGACGAAGCGCGCAAGCTGTTCGAAACAATCGAAGGCCGTTTCGATGCCGGTGTCGTGGTCGTCGAGCCACGCGAACGGGCGCCGGTTCTGGATGATCCGGCCGGTACGTTCCTGGGCTTCGAAGTGGCCGACATCGATGTCATCCGCTTCGAACGGAAAGCGTCGGACGGTGCGCCGATCCAGCAGCGGATCGCTCGCGCCACGCGCCGAGGAGCAGGCGACATGAAGCGTTCGGCCTGATCGCCGATCGAGCGGCCACGCCGCGGGTTGTGAGTGAGTGGTTCGATGTCTCGCCGTACGACGAACATTTTGAAGGCCGTCCTTTCGACGCTGCATTATACGGGCCTCGACCGTATCGCAGCGCCCTTGACCGGTGGCGACGGCGTCATTTTCATGCTGCATCACGTGGTGCCCTACGCGCCGCGCGCCTTCGAGCCGAATGGATTATTGAAGGTCACGCCGGAGTTTCTCGAGGGCGTCATCACTCAGGTGCGGGCGGCGGGTTTCGATATCGTCGGGCTCGACGACGTCAAAGCGCGCCTGGGTGGCGGGCGTGCAGCGAAGCCGTTCGCGGTATTTACGCTGGATGACGGCTACAAGGACAATCGCGATTTCGCCTATCCGATTTTCAAGAAGCATAACGCGCCATTCACGATCTACATTCCGACCGCGTATGCCGACGGGCATGGTGAGTTGTGGTGGCTGGCGCTCGAAGAGGCACTAAGGCGATTGCCTCGTGCCGAGGTTTCGCTCGACGGGATCACGCGGACGTATTCGCTGGCGTCCGATGCGGAGAAAAATTCGGCGTTCCATGATATCTACTGGAACTTGCGGAAAATGCCGGAAGCCGAAGCGCGCGCCATCGTGCGGGCGCTTGCGGCGACGGCCGGGTTCGATATGGCCCGGCAATGCCGCGATCTGGTGATGAGTTGGGATGAGATCCGAGCGCTCGCATCCGACCCGCTCGTTACGATCGCGGCGCATACGACCAATCATTTTGCTCTCGCCAAGCTTTCCGCTGAAAGCTCTCGGCGTGAGATCGCCGACAGCGTGGTGCGCGTGTCGAAAGAGCTGGGCAAGTCGATCCGGCATTTCAGCTATCCCTACGGGGACGAGGGAAGCGCCAAGGATCGCGAGTTTGAAATCGCGCGCGAGCTGGGTCTTGAGACGGCCGTGACGACGCGCAAAGGGCTGCTGTGGTCAAGGCACGCGAATTCGATGACGGCGCTGCCGCGTTTGTCGCTCAACGGCGACTATCAGGATGCGCGTTACGTCAAGGTGCTGCTTTCGGGGCTACCGTTTGCGCTCCGCGATGGCGCGAAGAGTGCCCTCCGGCTGGTTCGAGGAAGGTCGCGCGGCGTAGTCGCGGACGAGATCAGGTATCCGGCTTCTGCATCCACGAGATGAGCGCGCCGGCCGGAACAACCCACAGCAGTCCGGCCACGATGTAGTACAAAAACTCGACGAATTTATTGGCATTGTGCACCTGCAGCACAATGGCGACCGCCATCGCGATCAAGGCGTAAACCGCGATGAGCAAAAAGAGTGCGATCGTGCCGAGGAACTTGCGTTGGCGCTGAGTCATGTGGGGCAATTCATACGGTGAAACAACCTTGCGGGAACCGCGCCGGTTAGGCGCATTGTTCGCTGCGGGGGAGGGAGTATCACATCGCGGATACATTCGTTTAGGGATATTTACCGCATGACGCTGGCTCGCGCTGAAGACCATGCCCGGAGCGCCGCATCGACCGGCGGAATTGCCGGTGATCGGGCGATTTCGATCTGGCTATGGGGCGTCGCCGCGCTCGTCATCGCGATGGTCGTCGTCGGCGGCGCGACACGTCTAACCGAAAGCGGCCTGTCGATCACGGAGTGGCAACCGCTGCTCGGCGCGATCCCGCCGCTGACCC
>DATLJG010000307.1:0-12749 GCA_035538995.1 Hyphomicrobium sp.
CGCTCGGGCGCGACGACGGGCGTTGCGCCGTTGGTCAGGATGGCGATGCGGTAAACGAGAAAGCCATGCTCCGTGTAGATCGCTTCGTCGCCGGGTCCGAGGTAGCCGCGCGCCAGCATGCCCAAAAGCTCGTCCGAGCCAGAGCCGCAAACAATACGTGCGGCATCCAATCCGTAACGCCGGGCAATCGCGTTGCGTAAAAGACTGGCCTGACCATCCGGATAGCGCTCAAGCTCGGCTGCGGCAGCTTGAAACGCCGCAATAGCCTTTGGGCTCGGTCCGAGAGGCGTCTCGTTCGACGACAGCTTGGCCGGCTTGATGTTGCCCGCGGTCTTGCTCTCACCGGGCACATAGGCCTCGATGCTCATAATCCCTGGGCGTGCAATTGGCGCCGTCGTTACCATATCTGTCCCGAGCTTCTGCGTGAATTTGCCATTAGCGGGCGCATTGATAGGGGCTTCACCCGTTGGAATCAAAGTTTAAAGTTGACTTTATCGGCTACAAGCCTAGCAAGCCGACAAACCCTTAACCCTCGGATACCGGCCGCACCGATGACCGCCGCATCCCCTGACGCTCTCGCCACGGTCGCACGGCGACAGTCGGAGATTCATGAGCCGTCGAGCCCCGTCGTCCATTTCGACGCGGGAGCGCCGCTGCGGCTTGCCTGTCAGCAGGATCTCGCACCCTTTTCCATCGCTTACGAGACTTACGGCACACTCAATGCGGCAAAGTCGAACGCGATCCTGATCTGCCATGCGCTGACGGCCGACCAGTATGTCGCGAGCCGTCACCCGATCACCGGCAAGCCCGGGTGGTGGGACAATATGGTCGGACCGGGCAAGCCCATCGACACGGATCGCTTCTACGTCATCTGCTCGAACGTGCTCGGCGGCTGCATGGGCTCGACGGGTCCGGCGTCGATCGACCCGCGAACGGATGCTCCCTATGGCCTCAATTTTCCGCTCATCACGCTTGGCGACATGGTGGAAGCGCAGGCGCGGCTGATCGATCATCTCGGCATCGGCCAGCTGTTCGCTGTGATCGGCGGCTCGATGGGCGGGATGCAGGTGCTGGAGTGGACCTCGCGCTTCAAGGACCGTGTTTTCGCTGCCGTCCCCATAGCAACGGCCGCCTGGCATTCGTCGCAAAACATCGCGTTCCATGAGGTCGGACGGCAGGCGGTCATGGCCGATCCCGCATGGGAAGCCGGCAACTACTATGCCTCCGGCAAGGTGCCGCGTAACGGCTTGGCGGTGGCGCGCATGGCGGCGCACATCACTTATCTTTCGGAAGAAGCGTTGCATCGGAAGTTCGGCCGCACCTTGCAGGACCGGTCGGAAAAGACCTTCTCGTTCAGTGCCGATTTTCAGGTCGAAAGTTATTTGCGCCATCAAGGTTCGACGTTCGTCGATCGCTTCGATGCCAACAGCTATCTCTACATCACGCGGGCGCTCGATTATTTCGACATGCGCGACAATGCCGGCGGCGTTCTCGCCAACGCATTTCGCGGCACCAAAACGCGCTTCTGCGTGGTGTCCTTCACATCGGACTGGCTCTACCCGACGCGCGAGAGCCGAAGGGTCGTGCAGGCGTTGAACGCCGTCGCCGCCAACGTCTCGTTCGTCGAGATCGAAACCGACAAGGGCCACGATGCGTTTCTTCTGGACGAACCGACATTCCACGCGACGGTTCGCGGTTTCCTCAACGCCGCCGCTCTGAAGCGCGGCCTCGACGCGGCCGGGGAGCAGCCGGCATGAACGCTCCCGATTTCATAGCGCCCATCGCCGACCAGAAACCGCGCGTCGACCATGTGTTGATTGCCGAGATGGTCGAAGCCGGTGCGCGCGTGCTCGACGTCGGTTGCGGCGACGGCGAATTGCTGCAGCTTCTGGCCGAGCGGCGCGGAGTCGATGGACGCGGCGTCGAACTGCAACGCGATAAGGTCAACGCCTGCGTGGCGCGCGGGCTTTCCGTGATCCAGGGCGATGCCGATCGCGACCTGGACAACTACCCCGATCAAGCCTTCGACTACGCCATTCTGTCCCTCACCATCCAAGCGACGCGACAGCCGAAGATGGTGCTCGAAAACCTATTGCGGATCGGACGGCGGGCGATCGTGTCGTTTCCGAACTTCGGTCATTGGAGGGTACGGGCGGGCCTGCTGTTCGGCGGACGCATGCCGATGACCGAAAACCTGCCGGATCTCTGGTATCTGACGCCAAACGCGCACCTTTGCACGATCCGCGACTTTGCCGATCTCTGCGAACGGGTCGATGCGACGGTCGAGCGGGCGGTGGCTTTCAACGACAATGATCGCCGCTTGCCGATCAAGTGGTCGCTGTCGATGCAGAACCTGTTCGGCGAGAAAGCCGTCTTCCTGCTCCAAGGCGACAAGCGGCCTTAGGCCCCGATCAGCGACGGCGGACACCTGCGGGTTTGCTCGTATCCACGGTCTGCAATTTCGGCTGCACGGGCGCCGCTTTTAGACTTCCGGAGACAGGCGACATGACCTCCTTGTGGGCTTCCACGAGGATGACCCCTGCGATGCCGATCGACATGCTGTTGCCAAATCGCTCAAGCGTCGGCGACATGCGCAGCAGAAGCCGATTGTTGATGGGCGGGAAATACAGCGCCTCCCCCCATTCGTGCGGCGAGAACAGCGCGTCAATCAATTGGGTTTCAAGCTGGCGGCGGCTGAACGGCAATCCGTAGCCAAAGGGCGTTGCGTCGGTGCGCGACCAGAGCCCACGGCGATTGGGCACGACCATAAGAATTCGGCCGTCGGGCTTCAGCACACGCCACATCTCGCGCAACAGCGGGCCGGCGCGTTCCGCCTGCTCAAGACAATGAACGGCAAGCAGCCGATCGATCGAATTATCGGGCAGAGGCCACTGCGTGTCGCCAACCAGAACGGAATTGCACTGGCCGGTTTTTGGCCAGACGAGCGCCCCCTGCCGCGCCGGCATCAGGCAAGCAAGGCGAAGCGCTTCGCTGCGGAATTGCCCGAGAAACGGCGAAGCAAAGCCCGCCCCGGCAACAGCCAATCCGCCGACGTTCCCCCAGCGCTGCCGGATGGCGGCAGACAGATGCCGCCGCGCCAGACTGCCAAGCGACGTGCTGTAGAATTCTCTCAGGCTTTTTGCATCCATGGACATAGAGCTTAACAGCCGAACTTCATCTCGATTTTGCCGACGCAGCCGGGCGCGGTCCAGCCCCATCGGATATCGCGGCGGTACCATGCTGCACGCCTGCCGCGTCGTTTTGTTTGACACGGACGCCGAGCCCTACCAGAGTCGCGGCATGGGAGTCCTCGACGTCGTCCTTTTACCTTGCCTGTCGGACAATTACTGCGTTCTTCTGCACGCGCCGGAGAGCGGTGAAACGGCCGCGATCGACGCACCGGATGCCGGCGCCATCCGGGTGGCGCTCAGCGAACGCAACTGGCGACTGAACGAAATTTTCGTCACACACCACCACACCGACCACACTGCGGGAATCGCCGAGCTTAAAGGCATTTACGGAGCGCGCGTTACCGGACCGGAGGCTGAGGCGGATCGCATTCCGGGCCTGACGCGCCCGGTCGCGGAGGGATCGCGCTTCGATTTCGCCGGGCATCCGATCGAGGTGATCGAGACGCCAGGGCATACGCTCGGTCATATCACGTATTATCTGCCGGACGACGACCTGGCGTTTACGGGCGACACACTTTTCTCGCTCGGTTGCGGCCGAATTTTCGAGGGCGATGCGCAGATGATGTGGGACTCGTGCTCGAAAATCGCGGCGCTTCCCGGCGATACGCGCGTCTACTGCGGCCACGAATATACGCTGAGCAATGCCCGCTTCGCAGCGACGGTGGAACCGGAAAACGAGGCCCTCAAGGCGCGGATCGCGGAGGTCGAAGCCCTGCGCGCCGAAGGGAAGCCGACGTTGCCGACGACAATCGACGTGGAGAAAGCCACCAATCCGTTCCTGAGGCCGCAATCGCCGATGATCCGCAACCAGCTCGGCATGCAAATGGCGCGCGATTGGGAAGTCTTCGCGCAGCTCCGCCAGCTGAAAAACAAAGCCTGAGCGGGGCAAGACGCACGATGACGCCCGATCTTTCCGCCGATGCCGTCATTGCGCTGCTGCAGCTTCAGCCGCATCCCGAAGGCGGGCATTTTCGCGAGACTTTCCGGGATGCGTCCGATGCCGATGATCGCGGTGCTTCGACGGCAATCTATTTTTTGTTGAAGGCGGGCGAGCAATCCCACTGGCACGCGGTCGATGCCGCCGAAGGATGGCATTACTACGCGGGGGCACCGTTGATGCTCGAAATCTCCCCGGCAGGCGGTCCCATCACCGAGGTTCGCCTCGGAGTTGACCTGGCTGCCGGTGAACGCCCGCAAACAATCGTTCCGAAAGATCATTGGCAGCGTGCGCGCAGCCTCGGCGCTTGGACGCTGGTTGGATGCACGGTCGCTCCCGGCTTCCGGTTTGCCGGATTTAGACTCGCCCCTCCGCAGTTCTCACCCGCCGATTGAGCGGCGTCAGAGCAACAGAGCAATGGCTTTTCAATGATCATCCACACGCCGTCCCCAACCACATTTCGGCGTGCGTGGCGTATCCGCCTTCCATCCACGGCTTAATTGTCTCTTTGCAACATGGCTTAGCTGGGCCTGCTTGCTGGCAGCCTCAGACTCGTCAACAGTGACCCTCGAATCACGTTTGGATTCACACGGGGGTTGCAGTCCATGAAACGCGAGTCCTCAGGACCCGTCCTAACAACGGTGTTTGTCGACTACGACAACATCTACCTTTCGCTGAAGCGCAAGAATGAAGACGCCGCCAAGCGCTTCGCAAAAGATAGCAGCGTCTGGCTGCAAGGAATCATGTCGGGCGAGCTTATCACGCCGACGTCGCCGTTCATGGCGCCTGCGGAACGGCGCATCGCGATGAACCGCTGCTATGGCAATCCGGTTCCGCGCCGCAATTCCCACGACAATTCGACCGACATGAACTCGTTCCCGTTCATCCGTCATCACTTCTTGCGCTCGGGGTTCGAGGTCATCGATTGCCCGCCGCTGACCGCGCAGCTCAAGAACTCCGCAGATATCCGCATCGTCATGGATATTCGCGACATCCTCAATCACGACACCTTCTTCGACGAGTTCATCATTCTGTCGGGCGATGCCGACTTCACACCGGTTCTGCACCGGCTGCGCGCCCATGCGCGACGGACCGTGGTTTTCGCGAACGATCATACGGCGCAGCCCTATACGGCGATCAGCGACGGTGAAATTCGCGAGTCCAATCTCATCTCGCTGTTGACCAGCAGCCGCGCGATCTCCGGCGACAGTCCGCGCGAATTGACCGCGCAACCGGCAGCACCGGTGATCGACGTCGAGGCGGCGCGCAAAGCGATCCTGACCGAAGTCGTCGATTTCGTTCGCAACGCGCCCCAGGCCGTTCCGCTGGAAACGCTTGCTGACCGCGCCGTCCGTGTGGTCGGCCGCGACAAGACGGTCGGCACGAACTGGGGCGGCTACGGATCGTTCCGCGATCTGCTTCTCGCCGACCTGCCAGACGATATCCATCTGAGCGACACGCCACCGTACACCGTTTTCGACGGCAACCGGCACATCAGCGCCTCGGGCCTGATTGCTCCACAACTCGCAGCGCCCGCTGCTGAGCCGCGTCGCCGTGACCTCGCGGGCGAAATGCCGAGCGAAGCACAGCCTGCCGAGCGATCCATCCTCGGCAACATGCAAATTCCGATGCAGACGGCTCCCCGCCAGCAGCAGACGACACCGTTGCAGCCGTCAGCGCCGCTGCAACAGTCTCCGGCGCAGAGCAGCTATCCGTCGGCTCCGCAGCAGCGTTATGCCGGTTCGAACAGTAGCGCCGCGCAGATGCCGCCCGCGCCACCACTTTCCGCTGGGCGCACGCCGGACACCGCTTCGCCGATGATGCAGCAAGCGCCGCGCCAGTCGCTGCCGCCGCAACAACGCGTCAACCCGCCACAACAGACGTCCTATCAGCCGGATCAGCCGCGCGACGCCCAGCGGACTTCGATGGCGCAGACGCAGCCGCCTATGAGCCCGGCTTCGCCGGGGCGCAGCCCGGATCAGGCGACGCAGATTCAGCAGTCGATCGCGCGCATCCATGAAGCCTGCCAGGCCCCGGCTCTGGCACCGGCTGAATATCGCGTGCTGTTCGACGTCATGGCGCAGGAGATCACCGCGAACGGCCTGCAGGGCGCGCAAACGCTGGTCAACATAGCGCAGCGGGCCCGCGAGTTCGGCCTCGACATCAAGCGGGACGATCTCCGGTTCATCTACGATGTCGTCAGCGAAAGCGATCCGTGGTTCGAGCAGGGAACGTCGGCGACGCTGTTCGCCAGCCGCTTCCGCAACTTCGTCGTCGCGCGTTGCCGCAGCCAGGGCTTGAATCTTTCGGCTGACGAACTGGATCTGATCGAAGCCTGGTTCTCGGCGCCGCAGCCTGCTTCGTCCTCGCGCTCGCTGCCCTATGGCAGGAGTGCCGGCGGGTCCAATGCCCCGGCTCCGGCACAGCAAGCGGCGAAGGTGGCTGGTTCGGCACCTCATTCCGGCGAGCAGTGGTGGGACGGCGGTCGCCAGCAGGCCGGTCAACAGCGTGAAGCCGAGCAGCGCGCTGCGAACGCCTACAACCAAGCTCCGCCCGAAGAAGAATTTCCGCGCATCGTCAGATCGCGGTTCCGAGGCTGAGGAAGCGGGGCGCGGGGGCCCCGTTTCCAAAGTTCTTCGCATCTCTCTGATTACAAAAATGGCCGCCTCATCGGGGCGGCCATTTGAATTTCCAGAACAGTGTGAACCGGGTTAGCCGGCGAGGTATTGGCCGCCGTTGGCCGTCAGCGTCGATCCGGTAATGAAGCTCGCATCGTCGGACGCCAGGAACACGACGCAACGAGCAATCTCGCTCGGCTCACCGAGGCGGCCGACCGGGATATGAGGAAGGATGCTTTTGTCGAGCACGTCCTGCGGAATGGCCTTGACCATCTCGGTCGCGATGTAGCCGGGGCAAATGACGTTGACCGTGATACCGGCGCGAGCGCCTTCCTGCGCCAGGGCTTTGGTGAAGCCAATGTCGCCAGCCTTCGAGGCGGAATAGTTCACCTGGCCCATCTGGCCTTTCTGGCCGTTGATCGACGAGATGTTGATGACGCGACCGAACTTGCGCGCGCGCATACCTTCCCAAACCTGACGGGTGACGTTGAACAGGCCATTGAGGTTGGTGCCGATAACCTCGTCCCACTGCTGCTTCGTCATTTTGTGGAACATGGTATCGCGGGTGATACCGGCGTTGTTGACCAGCACGTCGATCGGGCCGACGTCCTTGCTGATCTGCTGGATGGCCTTTTCCGTCGCCTCGTAGTTGCCGACGTCAAATTTGTAGACGGGGATGCCGGTCTCAGCCTGGAAGGCCTGAGCGGCGGCATCGTTGCCAGCGTAGCTCGCGACAACGCGATAGCCGCTGCTTTTCAATGCAATCGATATCGCGTGACCAATGCCGCGCGTGCCTCCGGTGACGAGGGCGACCCGTGCCATAACGTTTTTCTCCCTGGATTTTCTATTTGGTTTAGATTGAGAAACGCGCAGCCGCCGTCATGTCACGGAGCTGCGCGCGATGTCTGCTTATCAATCGCGAGCGACGCACATGGCGACGCCCATGCCGCCGCCGATGCAAAGAGTGGCAAGACCCTTCTTCGCGTCGCGACGCTGCATTTCGAACAGCAAGGTGTTGAGGATACGTGCGCCGGAAGCGCCGATCGGGTGGCCGATGGCGATAGCGCCGCCGTTGACGTTGACTTTATCGGTATCCCAGCCGAGACCCTTGTTCACCGCGAGAGCCTGGGCCGCGAAGGCTTCGTTGGCTTCCACGAGATCAAGATCCTTGATCGACCAACCAGCCTTTTCGAGGGCCTTCTTCGAAGCCGAGATCGGGCCGGTGCCCATGATCGACGGATCGACGCCTGTCGTTGCCCACGAGACGATGCGTGCGAGAGGCTTGATGCCGCGCTTCTTGGCTTCCTCAGCGGTCATCAGAACGACGACAGCGGCGCCGTCGTTGATGCCTGAGGCGTTGGCGGCCGTGACGGTGCCTTCCTTCGGATCAAAAGCGGGGCGAAGTTTTGAGATACCTTCAACCGTCACGCCTTCCTTGATGTACTCGTCCTGATCGACGACGGTCTCGCCCTTCTTCGTCTTGATCGTGACGGGCGTGATCTCGTCCTTGAACTTGCCGGCCTTGCGTGCGGCTTCAGCCTTGTTCTGCGAAGCGGTGGCGAACTTATCCTGCTCATCGCGCGTGATCTGCCACTGGCGCGCAACGTTCTCGGCAGTCGTGCCCATGTGATAGTTGTTGAAGGCGTCCCAGAGGCCGTCCTTGACCATCGTATCGGTGAATTTCACGTCGCCCATCTTGGTGCCATCGCGCATGTGAGCAGCGTGGACCGACTGGCTCATGCTTTCCTGGCCGCCCGCAACGACGATCGTTGCGTCGCCGGTTGCGATTTGCTGCATGCCGAGCGCAACGGCGCGAAGGCCGGAGCCGCAGATCTGATTGACGCTCCATGCGGGCGAGTCCACCGGAATTCCGGCGCCGACTGAAGCCTGACGGGCTGGGCCTTGGCCCTGAGCGGCCGTCAGAACCTGACCGAGAATAACTTCGGACACGTCTCCGGGCTGCACGTTGGCTCTTTGCAGAGCCGCTTTGATCGCAATCTCGCCAAGTTTGGAGGCTGGCAACGAGGCCAGGGAGCCGTTAAAGGAGCCGACCGGCGTCCGTGCGGCGCTCGCTATCACAATCGTCGAAGAATCCTGGCTCATCGGCGGCCCCTCCCTGGGCTTCATTCCTTAGATTTTCGTCAGATATTCGTCGCATCCCTCGCGTGACGCCAACGTTGAACGGCATCAGCACAAAGCTCGAAACACTTTGCAACCTGTGGCTCTTTTCAGCAATTGCGACCTCTTGCCTAGACTGCCCATTGGCATTGGGAGCGTCCCGCCCAAAAGAGTGACAGAAACGTCTGGCGGGCGGGGGCTTTGGTGTGGTACGCTGCCGCAGTGCAGCAACAAGTGATCGAAGACGTTGAGAAGAGAACGCTAACGCGATGTTGAGCAACCCAGAACCACAGGCCCAAGCTCCCAAGCGCGAAGCGGTCGTTATAAAGAAATATGCCAACCGGCGCCTTTATAACACCGAAACGAGCACGTACGTCACGCTTGAAGATCTGGCGAAGATGGTGCGCGGCGATCGCGACTTCGTCGTTTACGATGCGAAGAACGGCGACGACCTTACCCATGCCGTTCTTACGCAAATCATTGTCGAGCAGGAAAGCCGCGAGGGCGGACAGGCTCTGCTGCCAATTCCGTTCCTGCGTCAGCTCATTCGCTTCTACGACGACAGCATCGCGCGGATGGTGCCGAGCTACCTGCAATTCAGCCTTGAGCATTTGGCGAAGGAGCAGGTTCGTTTTCGCGAGCAATTTGCCTCGGCGTTCTCAAATCCCGCTGCCGCGTTCGAGTTCTATCAAACGCAGGCGCGGCAGAACATGGCGATGTTCGAGCAGGCGATGTCCATGTGGGCATCGTTCGGCACGGCGGCGAGCGGACAGCGTGGCGGCAAGCCGGGCGATCCGCAGCAGCAACCGCAAGCGGGTGAGGCGTCCTCCGACGCATCGACGGCTACAGGCGGGCGAGACGAATTGAGCGAGCTCAAGTCGCAGCTTTCAGCCATGCAGCAAAAAATCGAGAAGCTGTCGCAATCGCGGCCGTAATTCCGGCCCCGGTTTTTACCGAGGCATTCGGCGCTATAGCGGCGGTCGTCTCAGCTTTTCGAAACGTACTTCGCCGCGTCGATCGGGCTGCCGTAATAGAAGCCTTGCATGTAAGTGATGCCGGCTTCAGTGAGCAGCTCCACCGAACGCTTATCGCTGACCCATTCAGCCACCGTTTCCATGCCGAAGGTGCGCGCCAGATCGATCATCGTCTTGATGAAGATCTGATCGCTTGCGTCGTTCGCAAGGTTTTTGACAAACACACCGTCGATCTTGACGATATCGACGTTGAGCAGCTTCAAATTCTTGAATGATGTATAGCCCGCGCCAAAATCATCGATGGCAACGCGGCAGCCGAATTCCTTCAGCGTGTCCACGAAGTTGATCGACTGGTCGAGATCCTCGATTGCGACGGTTTCTGTAATCTCGACGATGAGACGGTTCAGGAGATTACTCCGTCCTTCCGTCAACCGGCGCAGCGCCGCGATCCACTCCTTATCCGAACACGTCAATCCGGAAACGTTGAGGGAGAGGACGAGATCGGGATGCTTCTTCAAAAGATCGATGGTCAATTCGAGCGTTCGCCGGTCGATCAGACGCGACAGGCCCAATTGCTCGGCAACGGGTACAAACTCGCCCGCCGAGATGACCTTGCCGTCGGGTTTGTCCATCCGAAGCAGGCATTCGTAGATCTCCGCCTCACCCGTCCTGGCCGACACCATCGGCTGCAGAACGAGGCGCATGCGATTTTCATCGAGGGCGTTGATGACGCTGTCGGCAATCGCCCGATTTCGAACGCGGGCGCTTTCGCCGCCAGGCAGCGGTTCATAAAGCACAAAGCAATCGATCCGCTTCGATCTGGCGGAGTCGAGCGCACGAAGCGCGAAATTCATGGCGTCTTGAATGGAATTTGCCTGATCGGGGACGAGGACGCCGCCGATCGAAACGGTGACTGACAACTTCCCGGCAGATGTCTTGATCGTGGTCTCGCGGACGGCCATCAAGAGCCGCTCGGCCGCAACGCGGATCGCATCCTGGCCGCAGTGCATGATGACGATGCCGAACTTGTTGGACGAATAGCGCCCAAGGATATCGCCGCCACGCAGCTTGGCGCGAATGCGGCGCGTCACTTCCGCGATGGCTTCATCGCCGACGGTAATGCCGAAGGTGTCGTTGATGACCGCGAGGTTGTTCACGGCGACCATCAAAATCGCAACCGATTGGGGTTCGCGATCGATACGCTCCAGAACGGCGCCGAGGGCCTCGGTCAAGCGGATGCGATTGAGCTGGCCGGTCAACTCGTCGAAATCGTTGCGAACGAGAAGACGCTGCTGTTCCAAGTATTCGTCGTGAACGATGCGGATCACACCGCGCGCGTGTGAGGGATGGCCATCGGACCCGGGCCACCACCGCCCCTGATCTTCGACGCGGATCGTTTTCCGGCTGCGTCCGCCGGCCGGGTTCAATCGATATTGAACACGGTAAGCAACACCATTGGCGCGATCGGGCGTGCCGCCGCGGGAAAAAACTTCGAGGCGCTTGTTGAGATGCTCGGGAACGATCAGCGCGTGGTAACCGGCGCCAGTCGATATTTTTGCCGTGTCGCTGATCCCCAGGACGGACGCGACGTTGCTACCCCACTCGATATGACCGGAACGGAGATCCCACGCATAAGCCGTCTCGTCGATAGAGGAGAGAATGCCAACGAGGTCGAGGCGATCGGTGTCCATTTCGTCATCGCGTTCGGAACCCGGGCCAGGACCGGCTCGCTTTCCATCATCCGTCTCGTGTCCCGGGTCATGGACGTCCGAGGAAGCCAAGTTCCAACCCTCGAATTTCGTATGCAGATGCTCGCCGAAAGCAAAACAAGGTTCAATGTGGCTGCGTTTCGGCGCTTAGATAGAATACGCGCGCGGTTACACTAATGGTCCTTGAAGAACTGTAACCAGCTGAAGCAACCTAACATAGATTTCGGGTCGGCACGCCAAAATCGGGCGGCAAATCCTAGTGGTCGGCGCCGATGTTAAGATCCCGCCGGGCAACCCGGATGCCAATCGTATAGCCACCGATGACGTCGATCAGCGTGGCGACCAAAATCAGGAAGAAAACAGAGGTCGCGGCCTGGGGGACGGTCAGGAACTCGGCGCCGACGGCAATGAACACAATCATCGACAGCGCGTGATCGATCAGGGTCGATGTCGTCGTGAATGTCGATTTGACGATTTCGATGAAGAGAAGAATGAGGGTCACGAGGAGGATGAGATCGCCCCAACCGAATTCCCATTCCCCGCCGCTCAACAGTCTCATCTTGAAGATCAAGTGCTGCGACTGATCCGTCACGACTTCGGGACCGAACGTCATGACGACCGCGTTGTAGAGGACAAAGGCGAGGACCAAGAGCGGGATGGCTCTAATCGACATAGGCGTCGTCTCCTGACATCTGGCCCGCCTGGGGCACGCCGCGCTTTTTGGCACGCTCCTACTGATTTGCCAAGCAATGGAGCGTGATCAAAAATCAACAAGGCCGGCACCTAAGGCACCAGCCTAGTCGGATTTATGGCGAACGTCCGTTTTGGCTTATTCTTCGGAAGCCGGCGGCAGGATCTGGCGGCCACGGTACTTGCCGGACTTCAGATCGATGTGGTGCGGGCGGCGGCGTTCGCCGCTATCCTTGTCTTCCACATAAGCCGGAGCTTTCAGAGCGTCGTGAGAACGCCTCTGGCCCCGCTTCATCGGGGACGTCTTTTTGCGCGGAACTGCCATCGTCTTGCTCCAAATTTGTCCCCGCGCCAATGCTGCGGAGCCGCCGTACATGCGGCGGGAACGCCGAACGTTTTATGGGTTGTTGATTGGCCGAGCAACGCCATACCGGCGGCGCTCAGGAACCTGAGCCGCGGCTTATACGCAAATTAGCCGCGAAACGCCAGTCCCCTGAAAATACCGTATGGCC
>DATLJG010000308.1:0-5432 GCA_035538995.1 Hyphomicrobium sp.
CGCACGGTCGGAATCAACGAGAAGCCGCCGGCAGCCTTCCTCGATGCGCTCGAAAAGGAGTTCGGCGTGCCGATGCCGCGCCGGAACGGGCACAACGTCATCGCCGCGATCGGCGCCATGCTCGATGGTTCAGCACAGGCCTTCATCGGTCTCGGAGGCAACTTCGCGCGCGCGACGCCCGACACATCGCTGATCGCAGCCGCATTGAGAAAGCAGAAGCTGACCGTCAACATCGCGACGAAGCTCAACTACTCGCATCTTCTTCCCGGCGAAGTCAGCTACGTGCTGCCTTGCCTCGGACGGACCGAAATCGATCGCAACGCCGATGGCGCGGCGCAGATCGTCACCGTCGAAGATTCCATGTGCATGGTGCATGGGTCGGGCGGCATCAACAAGCCTGCCTCTCCGGAATTGCGCTCGGAAGTCGGCATCATCGCCGGCATCGCCGAAGCGACGCTCGGATCGAAGACCGTCGACTGGAAGGCTCTCGCGCATCATCATGATCGCATTCGCGACCTGATCGGGCGCACCATTCCGGGCTTTCACGATTTCAATACGCGCGTCCGCAAACCGCGTGGCTTTCGGCTTTATAACGCCGTCGAACACCGCGTCTGGAATACCCCGTCGCAAAAGGCGACGTTTTCGAACTGTGGACTTCCCGAGCAAACCGATCACCAAAAGGCGGCGAGCGAACAGGGCCTCTTCGTGCTGCAGACATTCCGCTCGCATGATCAATATAACACGACGGTTTATGGCCTCGACGACCGCTATCGCGGGATCTACGGGGAGCGGCAGGTCGTATTCGTCAATCCGGCCGATCTTGCTCAAGTCGGCGTGCAAGCCGGCGATCGCGTCGACATCGTCGGATATCATGTTGACGGGGTCGAGCGCGTAGGAAAGAGCTTCCGCGTCGTGCCCTACGACGTTCCGCGCGGCTCGGTCGCGGGCTACTACCCCGAGCTGAATGTTCTCGTTCCCCTGAGCAGCGCGGGCGAGCAAAGCGATACGCCGACGTCGAAATCGATTCTCGTTTCCTTCCGTCCGGCCGAGCAAGCGCGGGCGGCATGACGACATCTGCGGGCGACGACATCTCCGAGGATCAGTTTATGCAGGCCGTCTCGACAGTCTGCGCCTCGGATGCGTCGCTGAGCCCGCTCGGAGCCGCGCTGCTTGTCGCCCATCGGCTCGGCGTTGCGAGGGACAGCCGCACATTCGCACGCAACCTCGGCGTCGAGCATGCTCTGGTGCTTCGTGAAATCTCGGGACTCGACGATGGTGGCTTTCTGCTGGTCACCAGCCGCAACGCACGGACGCAGCGCGCCGAATTGGCCCTGACCGAGCGCGGCGAACGGCTGGCGGCATTGGCTCGGGCCTAGTCACTTTCCGTCTGAAAAATGCTTTGCAATGTGTTTGGCGGTGACGCACTGATTTTGAGTGCGCCGCCGGATGCGTTTGCCGCCGCCGAGGAGCATTCCGCTTGGGCAGGGGCCGATGAGCTTCTTTTCACATCACGACCTTCACCAGTTCATCGCCATGTACGGCTATTGGGCGATCGCTTTTTTCGTCGCGATCGAAAGCATGGGCATTCCGATGCCTGGGGAGACGATCCTGATCGTCGCGGCCGGTTATGCCGGCACGCATGACGGCAATCTGGCGCTCGTCATTCTCAGCGCGGCCCTCGGAGCGATCATCGGTGACAACATCGGTTATCTTGCGGGCCGCAAGCTCGGAGCACCTTTTCTTCAGCGTCACGGATCGACGATCGGCATGACGCCCGCGCGACTCAAGCTCGGGCAGTATCTGTTCATGCGATACGGCGGCAGCGTCGTTTTCTTCGGCCGCTTCGTTGCGGTTCTGCGATGTCTGGCAGCGTTTCTTGCGGGTGTGAACCGTATGCCGTGGCTCCGCTTTCTTGCCGCCAATGCCGCGGGGGCGTTCGTTTGGGCGACGGTGGTTGGCGTTGCCGCTTATTCCCTCGGACGAGAGATCCATCAAATCCGAGGCCCGATCGGATTGGCCACCGTCGTAGCGGCCTGTGCCGCGCTCATCTGGATTGCGCTGTATTTGCGACGCCACGAAGCCCAGATGCAGGCCGCGGCCGAAAAGGCTCTGCCGGACGCAACGCGCTGACGGCCGATGGACGGTCTTCGCGAAAAAATTGCAACTGACCCACGAGTATTTGGGTTTCGTCCGTGCACTGCCCCCCTGAAACGACGCCGAGACAGCTAAGCGAAGCCGGTGCGACGTTTTCCAGCGCGCGCGCTTTATTTGGTCGCGTTGACTTTGGAGAATTAAAAGTGGAGTCTAAAATACATCTTTTGCGAAGAAGCTCGTTTCGGGCGTCTGCTCGAACGTAACTATCGATGCTGACGAAGAAAGAGGTGGGTCATGCCGCGAATGGCAACGGCGCATTCTTCAAATCCGCTCAAGCAAGAAGACCGGGCGCTGGCTCAAATTTTTTCGGCCTACACGATCTCGGCCGCCGCTTGGCTTCTCTTTGCGACTTTCGTCGGAATCTTGCTGGCCTATAAGTTCGGCGCACCGGAATTCGGGTCCGGCGCATGGCTCACCTTCGGCCGGCTGCGACCGATCCACACGAATGCGACGTTCTACGGCTGGGCCAGCATCGCGCTTGTCGGCTTGGCGTATTACGTCGCCGTGCGGAGTTGCCGGACACCGCTCTACAGCACGCGACTGGCGTGGGTCGGACTGCTGTTGTTCAATGTGGCTGCGCTGGCTGGCACCATCGCATTGGATCTTGGCTACAGCGCCGGAGATCTAGAATATCGCGAATGGCCGTGGCCGATCCGGCTGATCTTTTTGGCGGCGCTGCTGGTCACCGCCTGGAATTTGGTCGGCACAGTCGCGTATCGCAGCACGGACGATATCTACCTGTCCAATTGGTACACGATGGGCGGCGTCCTCTGGACGTGCATCATCGCCGTCGTGGCTATCCTGCCTTGGTATCAATACGGTCTCGGACAAGTATCCGTCTCCGGCTTCTACATGCACAATGCCGTGGGCATGTGGTTTACGCCGTTGGCCTTGGGGATGTTCTATTACGCGCTACCGAGATTGCTCAATCGTCCGATCTATTCCTATGCGCTCGGCGTCTTCGCGTTCTGGACCAATCTGGTATTTTACCCGATCATCGGCGCGCACCACTTTCTATTCAGCCCGCTTCCCTGGTGGTTACAAACCACAGCCATCGTCTTTAGCGTGGCCATGCTCGTGCCGGTATTGGGCGGCACTGCCAATTTCCTGCTGACCATGCGCGGGCGGTTTGGCCAAATGCGCGACTCCTATCCGCTCGCGTTCATTTTTGTCGGCGTCATTGGTTATCTGGTGGGATCGACTCAGGGGACATTTGAAGCCTTCCGCTCGCTTCAGGCCGTTTGGCATCTCACCAATTTCACCGTCGGTCATTCGCATCTGACCATGTACGGGTTCGTCACGTTCGCCATCTGGGGCGGCACCTACGCTTTGCTGCCTGCGGCAACCGGCAAGTACCCAAGTCAGGCTGGTTTGGCGCTGCATTTCTGGATGGCGCTGGTCGGCAGCTTTATCTACGTCATTTCGCTATCGATCGGCGGCACCATCCAGGGGTTGGATTGGGTGCATGGATTGCCGTTCATTCAATCCGTTATCGATATGCAGCCGTTTTATGTCTGGCGAGGCGTGGGCGGCTTGCTCATGTTCCTGAGCCACTTCGTTTTTGCCTGGAACGTCTGGCAGATGACCTACGGCCCAAGCGCCAAGCCCGCGCCGATGCCGGCGCAGATTGCGGAAGACGCGGCATGAACAAGCTCGTGCTCATCGCTGGTGGATCGACGCTGGTCTATGCAGGCCTGGCGCTGTTGATGGGCGTTTTCCCCGGCATCATGCTTTCGCGCACACCTCCCGGTCCCGGCGTGAAACCGCTCACGCCGCTCGAAGCGGAAGGCCGCGATGTCTACGTTGCCAACGGCTGCAGCTACTGTCACACGCAACAGGTCCGTCCGTTGACGCAGGACAAGGTGTTTGGACGTCCATCCGCGCCGGGCGATTTTGCTTATCAGACGCCGGAGCTGCTCGGCTCGGAGCGCACCGGCCCCGATCTTTCCAACATCGGCGCACGCCAGCCAAGCGCGGTATGGCAATACATCCACCTCTACAATCCACGTGCGGTGGTGCCTGACTCAATCATGCCGTCCTTTGATTGGATGTTTGACGTCGTGGACAAAGCCCCGGCCGGCGTGAGCCCGGTGCCGCTGCCCAAGGCTTACGCACCGGCGCATGGCGTGGTCGTGCCAAAGCCTGAGGCGCAGGCGTTATTGGCCTATCTGATGTCGTTGAAGCAGCCTCCCCTGCCGATGAGCGAAGCGGCTGCCGACATGGCCAAGCCGGCGGAACCTCACGCGCCGGCGGCTTCGACGGCCGCTGCCAATGGCAAAGAAGCAAACGCTCCTGCCGCCGAGGCAACGCAAGTCTCCGCCAAGGGCAAGCAGCTATTCAGCGCCAATTGCTCGGCCTGCCATCAGGAATCCGGCGAAGGTCTGCCGGGTGCTTTCCCGGCTCTCAAGGGGAATGCCGCGGTCAACGACGCGAACCCCAGCACGCACATGCATGCCGTGTTGTTCGGTCTGGAGGGCGCTACGGTCGGCGGCGTCAAATACGAGAGCGCGATGCCGGAATTCGGCAGCACGCTTGGCGACGCCGATATTGCCGACATCGTCAATTATGAGCGTAGCTCCTGGGGCAATCACGGCAAGCTCGTGACGGCGCAGGACGTCGCCGCCGAACGCGCCAAGGGCAAGTGAGGACCATCATGGATCATCACATGGCAGGGCCGTTGCTCGGCAATCTCATCATCATTGCGATGTCCGGAGCGATCACCATCGGATGTTTCATTGCAATGTTCTGGATGCTGTTTCGCCCCGGTGAAAAGGATCGGCACCACCCGAAATACGATATCCTGCGCGACGACCGATAGGGCAAAGGTGAGTCAATGGAAAATGCGCGCGTACGTGTTTATTTGGACGACGAGACGCAGCCGATCGCCGATCAGGAACTCCGCAGTGAGGTCTCGTTCGATACGAGCAGCCTGGCGGACGGCCCTCACAAGCTGACAATCCGCGCTCAGAACGAGCATGGACACGAGGGCGTCAAGGAAATCCCGTTCGTGGTGCATAATGGTCCGGGCATCGTCGTCTCCGGGCTGCGCCCTCACGCCATTCGCCGCGGCGAAGTCCGTTTCACTGTCGATGCGTTCAGCGTCGACGATCCGTTCGATCCACGCCGTGCCGAGGCGCGCTCGTCCATACCGGTCTGGGTTTGGGTGATGACGTTATTCATCATTGCCTGGGCGGTCTGGTACGCCGCGCGCATGTGGGATGTCCCGGCGGAATTCGCGCATTCACCAACATATAGCAGTCAGCCGCTTCAGGATCAGA
>DATLJG010000309.1:0-2403 GCA_035538995.1 Hyphomicrobium sp.
CACCTATAATTGGGATGCCGAGGATTACGGCTCGGCACGTCATTTCGGGCATCTGGCGTTCGAGGTGGACGATATCTACGCGACGTGTGCAAAGCTGCAGGCGTCCGGCGTGACGATCAACCGGCCGCCGCGCGACGGGCACATGGCTTTCGTGCGCTCGCCGGATCTCATTTCCGTCGAGTTGCTGCAGAAGGGCCAAGCCTTGCCGCCGCAAGAACCCTGGGCATCAATGCAAAACACAGGCGTTTGGTGAGTTCCGCGTCTTCAACGGGCCGCCGCCATGTTGCGATCATCGGCGCAGGCCCTGCCGGGTTGTTCGCGGCCGAAACAATCGCGCGTCAGGGCCACGGCGTGACCGTGTTCGAGCGGATGGCGTCCCCTGCGCGTAAATTTCTGCTCGCTGGGCGTGGCGGATTGAATCTCACGCATAGCGAAGCGCTCGCAGAATTTCTGAAGCGCTATGGCGCGGGCGCGGCGGACATCCAGAAAATTGTCGAAGCGTTTCCGCCGGAGCAGCTCATCGCTTGGGCAAACGATCTCGGCGCGGAAACGTTCGTCGGAACGAGCGGGCGGGTGTTTCCTCGCGGCATGAAAGCATCACCGCTGTTGCGTGCGTGGCTGCGCCGTCTCGACGATCTCGGCGTCACCATCAAAACGCGGCATCGTTGGACGGGCTTTGGCGCGAAAGGATCACTTGTATTCACACTTGCCGATGACTCGAAAATTGAAGTCGCGTCGGACGCGGCGCTGTTCGCTCTTGGCGGGGCGAGTTGGCCTCGGCTTGGTTCGGACGGGCTCTGGACCGGCGCGTTTGAAGATGCCGGCATAGCGGTAACTCAACTTGCTCCGGCCAACTGCGGCGTCGTTATTGCCTGGTCGCCCATTTTCAAATCGCGCTTCGAAGGCTCGGCTCTGAAACGCATCGCCTTGAGTATCGGCGGCAGCACACAGCGCGGCGAAGCCATTATTACGCGCAACGGCCTCGAAGGTGGCGCGGTCTACGCGCTTGGCCCCCAAATTCGCGCGGCGCTGGCGCGGGACGGCGTTGCCACGCTTGTCGTCGATCTCAAGCCGGACATGACGCACTATGAACTGGCATCGCGCCTTGCGAAGCCGCGCGGCAAGGAGACGATGACGAACTTTCTGCGCAAGAGCGCGCGTCTCGATTCCGCTGCGGTCGGATTATTGCGCGAGGCCGAGCTGCCCGAAGGGAGCGATGCCCTGGCGTCGCACATCAAGGCCGTGCCGCTTCGCATCACGGGGCTGGCCGGTCTTGAACGGGCGATCTCGACGGCGGGCGGCATCGCCTGGACGGCGGTCGACGCGCATTTCATGCTCCACGACAGGCCCGGTGTGTTCGTTGCTGGTGAAATGCTCGACTGGGAAGCGCCGACGGGCGGGTACCTGCTGCAGGGAACATTCGCGACAGCGGCTCAGGCTGCCAGCGGGATCATCGATTGGCTGGCGAAGACGTCATCGAGCGGCGGCGGGGACCGCTGACCACTCGGCACCTCGAATTCGTCGGACTGCGCGCCCGAAGCGCTTGGGGCTCGGCGGCTTTTTGTTGCAGGCGCTGACTCAAATTCTTTCCGATAAAGCAATTCATTGCTTCACTGAGGCCAAATGTAGGAACAGGCGGCCGCCAAATCGCGCAGCCTTGGATGCTCATGCTCAGAAAGCTTCGACAAGCAAATGGCCTTTTGAGGCGGCTTTAAGAAATAATATGCTATGCAGTGGTAGGAATAAGCCTTCTCAGGAGAATGTTTTACCCTTATGTATCGGGCTCCGGAGGTCTTCATGACTCTATTCGAAACCGCTGCGTCCACATCGCGTGGGTCGCCGCCAGATGCTCATTCCGCGGCGCAGCAAGCCAAGGCAGGGGCGCTTGATGCCACGCTCGCCGGGCTGGCGACGCTGGAGGAGCGCATCCAGGCGATCCGCGCCGCCATTGACGGTCCGGTCGCTTTTTCGACGAGCCTTGGCATCGAAGACCAAGCCATTACCCACGGAATTGCAGCAACGGGCGCGGACATCGACATCTTCACGCTCGACACCGGTCGCCATTTTCCCGAGACGCTCGACACGCTGTTCGATACCGAAGGCAAATATGGCCTGAAGATCCGCGTCATGTATCCCGATGCGGCCGAAGTCGAGGAACTGGTCGCCAACGACGGCATTTACGGCTTTCGATATTCGGTCGAAGCGCGCAAGGCCTGCTGCGAAATCCGCAAGGTGCGTCCGCTGAACCGCGCGCTAAAAGGCGCTGCGGCCTGGATCACAGGTCTGCGCCGCGAACAATCGCAAGGCCGGTCGCATGTTCCGTTCGCGACCTACGACGCCGCACAGAAACTCATCAAAGTGAACCCAATCGCCGACTGGAGTCTCGCGACACTCGAGGACTAC
>DATLJG010000310.1:0-2017 GCA_035538995.1 Hyphomicrobium sp.
TTTTACGACCAATCCCCGTGTTCTTCTCATCGCGGTCATCGCGATCTTTGTGGCCTTGGGGAGTGTCGTCGCGGGCTTTGCGCTCATTGATCTCATTCGCTTGGTCACGAACCTCGCTTACTTCGGGCGCTTTTCGACGGAGACGGCCGATCTCGCGATGTCGCCTTTCGGGCTATGGGTCGTGCTCATCCCCGTTGTGGGCTCGCTGATCGTCGGGTTGATGGCGCGGTACGGCAGCGAGAAAATCCGTGGACACGGCATTCCGGAAGCCATCGAGGCCATTCTGCTGGGCCGTTCTCGGCTTGATCCCAAGGTCGCGATTCTGAAACCCCTGTCGTCGGCCATCTCGATCGGTACCGGCGGACCATTCGGCGCCGAGGGCCCGATCATCATGACCGGCGGCGCGATAGGATCGCTGATCGCGCAGTGGCTACCGGTGAGCGATAACGAGCGAAAGACGCTGCTCGTCGCCGGCGCAGCGGCAGGTATGACGACGGTGTTCGGAACGCCGATCGCTGCCGTCATGCTCGCGGTCGAATTGCTCCTGTTTGAATGGACCCCGCGCAGCTTTATTCCGGTCGCGGTAGCCGCGATCGTCGCCGAGGTGGCGCGCACGGCCCTCCATATGCCGTCGCCGCTTTTTCCCTTTGTGGGCCACGCGTCGATTTCGACGGCGGGGCTTCTGTGCTGGGTAGCGGTCGGCGCTCTCTCGGGCTTGTTGTCCGGTTGCCTGACAAAGCTCGTTTACCTCGCCGAGGACTTCTTTCCGAAGTTGAACATCCATTGGATGTGGTGGCCGATGCTTGGCGGCTTGGTTGTTGGCATCGGCGGCCTGATTGATCCGCGAGCGCTGAGTGTCGGCTACACGAACATTGCCGAGATGTTGAACGGATCGATCATCGGCACGAGCGCGCTTATTCTGCTGCTCGTAAAGGCGATCATCTGGTCGGTCGCGCTGGGTTCCGGCACGTCCGGCGGCGTTCTCGCGCCGCTCCTGATCATCGGCGGTGCGATGGGTGCCGTGTTGAGCGGAGTGATGCCGACGGCCGCCCCAGGGTTCTGGCCGCTTCTGGCAATGACGGCGACGATGGGTGGCACGATGCGCGCGCCGCTGACAGCGACGTTCTTTGCCATCGAGCTCACCGGTGCGACGGGCGTCATGGTGCCGCTTATCGCGGCATGCGTGACGGCGTATGGCGTGACTGTCCTGATGATGCGCCGTTCCATCCTCACCGAAAAGTTGGCGCGGCGCGGTCATCATCTTGTCCGCGAATATCGTACCGATCCATTTGCTCTGACGCGCGTCGCCGAGGTCATGACCACCGAGGTTGATACGGTTCCGGCGACGATGACGTTGCATCAAGCCGCGCGCTTTCTCGCGAGTCCCGAGACGCGCCATCCGACGTTCCCGGTGATTGACGAAAATGGACGTGTACTCGGCGTTATCGATCCTCCTGCTGTTCTTCGATGGCGGCAACAAGGGGAGCATCGCCACGTGCCATTGAGTCAATTGCTCTCCGGCAAAAACGTGATGCTGGCCTATGAGGATGAATTTATCGAGACTTTGGCCGAAAAGCTCAACAGCGCCAACGTTTCACATCTGCCCGTCATCGCGCGGGACGACAGCAGGCTTGTTGGATATGTCGGCTGGAAGGATCTGATGCGCGTGCGCATGAAGCTGCAGCGAGAGGAACAAAGTCGAACGGCTTTTTTCCGATTCACAGAGCGCGTTGCCGACGCCAAAAAAAACAACGCATGAGACGCATCACGACGTGAGATTTGAAGCGCGTACCGTGTTCGCTTTGTTCAAGGGAGAGCAATATGCGGATTGCGCGGCGCGCCTCAATGACACGGTCGTCGCTCGCCTGAATGTTGGCGGGCCTTGCAGGGTGGCGCTCGCACGAACGTTGATCTGCATTCAGCAACCATTCACGCCGGAAGGAGTTTCTGACGTCAGTTGAATGGGAGTAATGCCATGAGAACCTTGCTTTGCGTGTTGGCGACATCCGCCGTTGCC
>DATLJG010000311.1:0-1504 GCA_035538995.1 Hyphomicrobium sp.
GCCGCGTTGCTGGCCTTGGCTTATCCGGACCGGATCGCAAAGAATCGCGGCAAGCGCGGCAGCTTCCTGTTGGCCAATGGCAGGGCCGGATTGATCGACCCGGCGCATCCGCTCGCCGCCGCGCCGTACGTTGTCGTCGCCGAGCTGCAAGGTCGCGCGGCCGCGACGCGGATCATGCTCGCCGCGGTTGCCGATGAAACGGAGGTCGCGCAATTCGCGGCCGATCGCTTGGAAACCAAAGACGATCTGGCTTTCGATCGCGACACGCGCACCGTCAAGGCGCGCACCGTGCGTCGTCTCGGTGCGATCGAACTCCGGAGCGAGTCCCGCCCTGTGCGGGCCGACGAGGACGCCTCCGTCGTTCTCGCGCAAGGCATCGCGAATCTTGGCGTTGGCGCCCTGCCGTGGTGGAAGGCGCAACTTCAATGGCGCAGCCGCGTCGGGTTTCTGCGCACCGGCGACGATACGTGGCCGGACCTTTCCGATGCGGCTCTGTCGGAAAGCGTTGCGCAGTGGCTGCTGCCATTTCTCGCGGGCAAGACGCGCGTCAGCGACATTGACACTGCACTACTGGATCAAGCACTTTCATCGCTCCTGTCGTGGCCGATGCGGCAGCGGCTCGATACCGAAGCGCCGACGCACTTCGAAGCGCCGACCGGCAATCGCCATGCGCTCGATTACGAAGGTTCCGGCGCTCCGGCGCTGCACATCCGCGTGCAGGAACTCTTCGGATTGAAGGACCATCCGGCGATCGCGCGCGGCCGCCTGCCGCTGACGCTTTACCTTTTGTCGCCAGCGCATCGGCCCATTCAGATCACGCGCGATCTTCCGGGCTTCTGGTCCGGCTCATGGGCTGCTGTAAAGGCCGACATGCGTGGGCAATATCCCAAGCACGTCTGGCCCGACGATCCGGCGAATGCGAAGCCAACGGCGCGCGCCAAGCCGCGTGGCACATGAGCGGCGAGCGTTGCCCCCTCAGCCGTAATAGCCACGATACCAGGAGACGAAACGTGCTATGCCTTCGTCGAGGGGCGTCGCCGGTTTGAAGCCGACGTCGCGTACGAGGTCGTCAACGTCTGCAAATGTTTCGGCAACGTCGCCGGGCTGCAAAGGCAGAAACACTTTTTTCGCTTCGCGTCCGAGAGCCTTCTCGATCGCCGCGATGAAATCCATCAGCGCCACCGGATTGTTGTTGCCGATATTGTAAAGCCGGTAAGGCGCGGTCGAAGTCGCGGGGTCGGGCGTTGCACCGTTCCAATCTGGATTCGGAGCCGCGATTTTATCGGCGATGCGGAGAACGCCCTCGACGATGTCGTCGATGTAGGTGAAGTCGCGCGCATGATGGCCGTTGTTGAAGACGTCGATCGGTTCGCCCGCCAGAATTTTGCGCGTGAACGTGAAGAGCGCCATGTCCGGCCGCCCCCACGGTCCATAGACCGTAAAGAAACGCAATGCCGTAACCGGAAGGCCATAGAGATGCGCGTAGGCGTGCGCCGTCAGTTCG
>DATLJG010000312.1:0-4073 GCA_035538995.1 Hyphomicrobium sp.
TCGAGTTCCTCAGCGTTATGAACTTCGGCGATGGCGTCCATGCCCCAATCTTTGGCGGCGGTCGCGAGGTCGCGCGCCGTCGCGTCGTCCACTTCGGCCAGGATGATGAGGATGCAATCGGCGCCCCAGGCGCGGGCTTCCGCAACCTGATAGGTATCGATCATGAAATCCTTGCGCAGCACGGGCAGAGAGGTCGCCTCGCGCGCGGCGGTGAGAAATTCGGGCGCGCCTTGGAACGACGGACGGTCGGTCAGGATCGACAGACAGGCGGCGCCGCCCGCCTCGTAGGCTCTTGCAAGCGCCGGAGGATCGAAGTCGGCGCGGATCAATCCTTTTGACGGAGACGCCTTCTTGATCTCGGCGATCAGCGCCGGCTGCTTCTGCTTGTGCTTGGCTTCGATCGCCCCGGCGAAGGATCGGACCCTCGGAGCGGAGCGCGCATATTCGGCAATGACGCGAAGCGGCTTCAGTGTTTTGGCGCGGGCCACTTCCTCGCGCTTGTAGGCGGTGATCTTGTCGAGAATGTCGGCCATGACTCAGGTCTCATCGTTGGTGACGGCGACGAGACGATCGAGCGCCCTGGCCGCCTGACCGCTATCGATCGCGGCGGCGGCTTTTTCAATTCCGTCGCGCAGGTCGGAAACTTTGCCGGCAACGATCAGCGCCGCGGCCGTGTTCAGCAGGACGATGTCGCGATAAGCGCTGGGTTCGCCTTGCAGAAGCGTGTGTATTGCGGCGGCGTTGGTCGCAGCGTCGCCTCCCTTGAGCGCGGCGATGTCGCTACGCGGCAGGCCCGCGTCTTCCGGAGTCAAATCGAAGGTGCGGATCGTGCCGTTCTTCAATTCGGCAACGTGGGTCGCGCCGGTCGTCGTCAACTCATCCATGCCGTCGGCGCCATGCACCACCCAGGCATGCTCCGATCCGAGCTTACGCAGAACCTCGGCAATCGGCTGCACGAGTTTGCGATCGTAGACGCCGAGCACTTGGCGCGTGACCTCGGCCGGATTGCAAAGCGGTCCGAGCAGATTGAGGATCGTGCGCAATCCAAGATCGGCGCGAACCGGAGCCCACGCCTTCATCGCCGGATGATAGAGCGGCGCCCACAGGAAGCCGACGCCGGCATCGGCGATGGCGCGTGATACAACGACGGGCGGGACGTCGAGTTTGACGCCCAAAGCGGAGAGCACATCGGAAGCGCCTGAAAGTGACGTGACGGCGCGATTGCCATGCTTGGCGACAATGACGCCAGCGCCGGCAGCGACGAGCGCCGCCGCTGTCGAAACGTTATAGGTGCCGCGACTATCGCCTCCGGTTCCGACGATATCGATGGCGTGGGGTGGAGCATCGACGGTCGTCATGCGGCTGCGCATGAACTTGGCGGCGCCGGTCACTTCGTCGATGGTTTCGCCGCGCAGGCGCAGGCCCATCAGAAACGCGCCCATCGCGACGGGCGGTGCAATGCCCGACATCAGGAGATCAAGAGCGTCCTGCATGCCTTGGTCGCCGAGCGCCTCGCCATCGGCGATGGCGTTCATCAGCCGCTTCAGTTCGCGCGCCGGATTGGGAATCGTCGTTGTGCCGGGTGTTGTCGTCACGTCAGGCCGCCTTACGGCTTTTCGGCGTGAAGCCGGCCAACTTGAGGAAGTTGGCGAGCAGGGCGTGGCCCTGTTGCGATGCGATGCTCTCGGGATGGAACTGGACGCCATGAACCGGGTGCGTCTTGTGCTGCAAGCCCATGATGATGCCGTCATCGGTTTCGGCGGTAATTTCGAGGCAATCGGGCAGCGTCGCGCGATCGACGATGAGCGAATGGTAGCGGGTGATTTCGAACTGCTTCGGCAGGCCAGCGAAAATGCCCTCGCCGGTGTTCGTGATGGTCGAAAGTTTGCCGTGCATCGGGGTCGGCGCGCGGACGACCTTGCCGCCGTAGGCCTGTCCGATCGCCTGATGGCCAAGGCAGACGCCGAGCAACGGAATTGTCGGAGCGGCCTTTTTGATGAGATCGAGACAAACGCCGGCTTCGTTCGGCGTGCACGGGCCGGGCGACAGGACGATGGCTTGCGGCTTCTTCGCCATGACTTCGTCCGCCGAGACCTTGTCATTGCGGATCACGACGCTCTCGGCTCCAAGCTCGCCAAGATAGTGAACGAGATTGTAGGTGAAGCTGTCGTAGTTATCGATCAGGATCAGCATATTGGCCTTCGCGGAGAAACTTACCGGTTTCGGTCCTATCTAGCAGACAGGCGGTGCGGGGTGACAGAAGAATATGGTCGCCCTCGACGTGGCCGGCAAACCGGCTCATGTGCGGTCGCGGGGCGTCACATAGGCTTCGAGGTGGCCGGAGGCGGGTCCGATGTCCCGCCATGCCGTTTCGCGAAACGTAAACAGGGCCAGAGCTGCGGTCGGAAATTTGTCCTCAAGCCGGGATATCGACTTGGCATCACCAGTTCCCATGAGCATCAAGGCAAGGTTATGCAGTCCAGGGTTGTGACCGACCATCAGCACCGATTTGCAGGTCGCCGGGATCTGATGCAAGCGATCCAAAAGCATGACCGGTCCGGTGAGATACAATTGCTCATCGAAGACGGCTTCGGCGTGCGGAGGATCGGCGTCGGGATACAACAGAGCCAGCGTCTCGCGCGTTCGTTTTGCAGGCGAGCAGAGAATGAGCTGTGGCTCGAACGAAACCTCTTTCAGGACGCGCCCCATGAGCGGCGCGGCGGCACGCCCGCGTGCGTTGAGGGGCCGGTCGAAATCGTCGATATCGCCGGCTTCCCAGCTCGATTTCGCGTGACGAAGAATTGCGAGAGTCAGCATTGCGCCCCGATGCTGGCGTTGCGGATAACCGGCCGTGACTGTGCGCCGAGAGATAGGTCCGAGACTATAACACGGCGATCGTTGCGTTAAGCGGTAGGGGAAAGTTGGCCCGACCGCAATGAAAGGCTCGTGACGGATGGATTACGTGCTAGCGCCGTTCATTTGGCTCATCGGGCTGATCTTCAGCATTTTGCTTTGGATCGTGACGCAGCTGTTCTGGCTCGTGCTGTGGTTCGTTCTGCCCATTCTCGTCATTGTATTTGTTGCACTGCGCATCGCTGAACGTGTGCTGGGGCAGGAGAAAGTGCGCGCCTGGGTTCGCGCGCGCACGCAGAAATACGGCTCAGCGGCTTCGAAGCGGGCGCAGCGCTGGGTTTTCGCGCTGGGCGTCGCGCCGGTCCGCGTGCTTTTCTGGTTTGTTCTTTATGCGATCTGGCACAGCATCATCAGCCTGTTGTGGCGGCCGCGCTGGACGCCCTGGCAACGCGCGTGGGGAAAGCGCTGGCGGCAGCAACCGCAATTGCAAGGGCGGCCATGACGCAAGAGTGTATGACTCTTATCCGAAGACGCCGCCATTACCGCCAGAATCGGGCGTTGCGGAACCTTTTGATGCGAACCGCACGGCTTCTTCGGCGGCTCTGACGACAGCCTTAGCCTTATTGATGCATTCCTGCTGCTCGTTCTCAGGAATGCTGTCGTGGACGATACCGGCGCCCGACTGTACGTGGATCATTCCGTCCTTCAGAATGGCGGTGCGGAGTACGATGCAGGTGTCCATTTCGCCGCCAGCCGAAAAATATCCGACGCATCCGGCGTATGGGCCGCGTTTGGCCTTCTCAAGCTCGGCGATGATTTCCATCGCGCGGACTTTCGGAGCGCCGGAAACGGTGCCCGCCGGAAAGCCGCCCATCAGCGCGTCGATGGCGTCGTGGTTCTTTTCGTCCAGCGTGCCGACGACGTTCGAGACGATGTGCATGACGTGACTGTAGCGTTCGATCACGAATTGATCGGTGACGGATACGGTGCCGGGCGTCGCGACGCGGCCGACGTCATTGCGACCGAGGTCGAGGAGCATCAAATGCTCGGAGCGTTCCTTGGGATCGGCGAGGAGGGATGCGGCGAGCGCCTTGTCCTCGGCCTCGTTGGCGCCGCGCCGCGCGGTTCCGGCGATCGGACGGATCGTGACGACGCCATCGCGGACGCGCACGAGAATTTCGGGCGACGAGCCGACGAGTTGGAACGATCCGAAATCGAGA
>DATLJG010000313.1:0-1726 GCA_035538995.1 Hyphomicrobium sp.
TTGGGCGGCGAGCAGCCAAAGCACATCGTCGATTTTTGTCGCTGCGGAAAGCTTGCCTGAAAATTCGTAAAGCGCCTGCGTTGCGTCCGCTCGCTCTCGGGTGGCGTTTGCCTGTTCGCGAAGACGGCCGGCCAGGCTGCCTGTCGCCGCTGCGACGACGAGAAAAATCACCAGACCAAACAACTCGTACGGCGAGGCTATTGTCAGCGTGTAGCGAGGCTCGATGAAGAAGAAATTGAACGTTAGAAATGACAGCACGGCTGCGGCAACAGCGGAAAACGTTCCAAACCTCAGCGCACAGATGAGCACCGCGAACAGGAAGACCATCGAGAGATTGGGCAGCCGCGTTATCTGTTCCAGCATCTTGCCGGCAAGCACACCACCTGCGACAGCGACGAGCGCCGCTAACGCACCAGACCAGAGCTGGCCGATGTCCGGAAGGATGGAAGGTAGCGGGGCGGGCGTGCTCGACGTATCCGGCGCCACAACCGTCACGGATGGACCCGCTGCTTCGCTCACCAGTGCGGTCGAAAACGAACTTCCTAGCCAATGGCCAAGCAAACTTGGCCGTGAGCGGCCGACGATAATCTGGGTGATGTTATTGCGGCGCGCATAGGCCAGGACTTCCGACGTCAGGTTTTTGGCATGAACGCGGACAGTCGTCGCGCCGAGTCGATCCGCGAGACGCATGGCCTTATCCATTCGTCGGACAGCAGCGCGATCCGTGTTTTCACGCTCGCTCTGCACCACATGGATCGCGATCCAATCGGACTTGAGCGCCGCCGCCATACGCCCTGCAGCGCGCACCACCGTTTCCGCCAATTCGTCGTTTCCAACGCAAACCAGGAGACGTTCGGCGGTCGGCCACGGCCCCTCGATGCCTTGCCTCCGAAGTTGAGACAGCATCTGTTCATCGACGCGGTCGGCCGTACGCCGGAGCGCCAGTTCGCGCAGCGCCGTAAGATTGCTCAACTGAAAAAATTGGTCCATCGCCCGACGCGCATTGTCGGGTAGATAGACTTTCCCCTCCTTGAGCCGCTGAATCAAATCCTCGGGCGGCAGGTCGACGACGACGATCTCGTCGGCGCGTTCCAGGACCTTGTCGGGGATGGTTTCGCGCACCGTAATTCCGGCGATGCGTTCGACGACATCGGTCAGGCTTTCGAGATGCTGGATGTTGAGCGTCGTCCAGACGTCGATGCCGGCCTGCAATACGCCTTCGACATCCTGGTAGCGCTTGGGATGCACAAGCCCCGGCGCGTTCGAGTGGGCAAACTCATCGACGAGCAGCAGCGCCGGGCGGCGTTCGATCGCAGCGTCGATATCGAACTCCATGAGCGTGCGGTTGCGGTAGGCGACCGTCCGGCGCGGCAGTACTTCGAGTCCTTCGAGCAATGCGGCGGTCTCGGAACGGCCATGTGTCTCGACCACCCCGACGACGACACCGAGCCCTTCGTTCTTCAGCGCGCGCGCCGTCGACAGCATGGCGTACGTTTTACCGACGCCCGGAGCCATGCCAAGAAACACCTTGAGCTTGCCGCGCCGTTCGTTGGCGGCAAGCTCAAGAAGCGCCTTGGCAGAAGGGCGGCGCGTATCTTCGGGCCGTGGGGTGTTGGCCATGGGCTATCCGGAACCCGCTCCAAATGTGCGGTCAAGAGCCAAATTGAGCAGCAGAACGTTAACGCGCGGCTCGCCAATGACGCCCAGGGTTGGCTGCTTGGTACGT
>DATLJG010000314.1:0-2446 GCA_035538995.1 Hyphomicrobium sp.
CCGATCAGCGGTAGCGTTTGAAAATAGGAAACGACAAAACCATGACCGAGAAACTCGTCATCATCGGTAACGGAATGGCGCCGGGCCGCATGCTCGAACATTTGTTCGAGACCGCAGCGGACCGATACGAAATCACGATCTTCAATGCCGAACCGCGCGTCAACTACGACCGGATCATGCTGTCGCCGGTGCTTTCGGGCGAAAAAAGCTACGAGCAAATCATCATTCACGGCGATGGCTGGTACATCAAGAACGGCATCACGCTCTACAAGGGGCATAAGATCGTTGCCATCGATCGCGACGCCAAAACGGTCGCTTCCGATCACGGCGTTATCGCAGCCTACGACAAGCTGGTGATTGCGACCGGCTCCGTGCCATTCATCCTGCCGGTGCCGGGGAACAATCTCGCCGGCGTTCTGTCCTATCGCGATCTCGACGACGTCAAAGCGATGCTGCTGGCGGCGCAATCGCGCGCGAAAGCCGTCGTCATCGGTGGTGGTCTTCTGGGGCTCGAAGCCGCGGCCGGGCTCGAAGCGCGCGGCATGGATGTCACCGTCCTGCACCTCATGCCGACGTTGATGGAGCGGCAGCTTGATCCTGCAGCCGGTCATCTTTTGCAACGGGCCATCGAAGGTCGCGGCATCAAGGTCATCACGAAGGCCAACACCAAGGCCATTCTCGGCGACAAAAGAGTTGAGGGCATCGAGCTTACGGACGGCCGCGTCATCCCTGCGACACTCGTCGTCATGGCCGCCGGCATCAAGCCGAATGCCTGGCTGGCAAAGGACGCGGGCCTCACGACCAATCGCGGCATCGTTGTCGACGCCGATATGCGCACCTCAGACCCTGACATCTTCGCGCTCGGAGAATGTGCGGAGGTCGACGGTCAAGTCTATGGTCTGGTTGCGCCGCTTTACGAAATGGCCCGCGTCGCCGCCGCGCATCTTTCGGGCGCCGACACAAGCGCGGCGTTCGTCCACAACGATACGCCGACGAAGCTCAAGGTCACCGGCATCGACCTCTTCTCGCTCGGTGATTTTGCCGACGGAGACGATCGGCAGGAAATCGTCCTGCGCGACGCGGCCGCCGGTATCTACAAGCGCGTCGTTCTGAAAGACAACCGCATCATCGGCACCGTGCTTTACGGCGAAACGGGAGATGGCGCCTGGTTCAACGATTTGAAGAAGAAGCAGGTCGACATCACCGAGATGCGCGACACGCTCATTTTCGGCCAAGCCTATCAGGGAGGGACCCCGCTCGACCCTACGGCGGCCGTTGCAGCCTTGCCAGATGATGCGGAAATCTGCGGCTGTAACGGCATTTGCAAAGGCACGATCGTCAACGCGATCACCCAGAAGGGCCTGACGTCGCTTGAGGACGTTCGCGCCCACACCAAGGCTTCCGCTTCCTGCGGATCGTGCACCGGCCTCGTCGAACAAGTCCTGTCGTTGACGCTCGGCGGCAGCTATGCGCCCGCCGCCGTGCAACCAATGTGCGGATGCACAACACTCGGCCACGATGACGTGCGGCGCCTGATCAAAGCCAAAGAGCTGAAAAGCATTTACGCCGTCATGCAGGAGCTCGAATGGAAAACCTCGTGTGGCTGTTCGAAGTGCCGGCCTGCGCTCAACTATTACCTCGTGTGTGATTGGCCCGGCGAATACGCGGACGACTATCAATCGCGTTTCATCAATGAGCGCGTGCATGCCAACATTCAAAAGGATGGCACATACTCCGTCGTTCCGCGCATGTGGGGTGGCGTGACGAGCGCCAAGGAATTGCGCGCCATCGCGGACGTCGTCGATAAATTCAACATTCCGACCGTCAAGGTGACGGGCGGTCAACGCATCGACATGCTGGGTATAAAGAAGGACGATCTACCAGCCGTTTGGGCCGATTTGGGTCAGGCTGGGTTTGTCTCGGGACACGCCTATGCCAAGGGTTTGCGCACGGTGAAAACGTGCGTCGGAAGCGATTGGTGCCGCTTCGGCACACAAGACTCGACCGGCTTCGGCATCCGCATCGAAAAATTCATGTGGGGTTCTTGGACTCCCGCGAAAGTCAAAATGGCGGTTTCCGGCTGCCCGCGAAACTGCGCCGAAGCGACGTGCAAGGACGTCGGCGTGATCTGCGTCGATTCCGGCTACGAGATTCATTTCGCCGGCGCGGCCGGTCTCGATATCAAGGGCACCGAAGTCCTGGGCCTTGTCAAAACCGAAGACGAAGCGCTGGAAGTCATCGTCGCGCTCGTCCAGATGTATCGCGAACAAGCGCGTTATCTCGAACGCATCTACAAATGGGCCAAACGCATCACTTTCGACGAGGTCCGGCGGCAAGTTCTCAATGACGCTGAAAAGCGCAAGGGCTACTTCGACCGTTTCGTCTACTCGCAAAAATTCGCACAGGTCGATCCGTGGTCGGAGCGCGTCTCGGGGCATCACAAGCA
>DATLJG010000315.1:0-12990 GCA_035538995.1 Hyphomicrobium sp.
CTTTGCCGACGACATCAATGGCCGCGCGAGCTGATTGAGCAGCTGATCGGCGTTCTCCTCTTCTGACAGGGAGAGCTGCAAAAGATGGACGACGGCCGTCTCATTTAATTGTTGCGCTAAATCCCGGGCAGATTTGTAGCCTGCGATCTCATAATGCTCGACTTTTTGGCCGGCGGCGATTAGCGCAAGGTCCATTCCGGCTGGCTTTTTCTGATGTTCGGCGATGATCTCATCGCCTTCCTCGAGCAGCCCCATCATGCCCTTACAGGGCTTAGCGCGCGCTGGCGCTCGCAAGAGCTTCAGACATTCCGTCAGGCGATTCACCTGTTCTTCCGTCTCTTGGAGATGCTGCAGGAAGAGTTCCGCAAGCTGTTCCGATTTTGCTGCCTTCGCCATTTTGGGAAGCGCTTTCACAATCTGTTTTTCCGCATGCAGGAGATCGCGGATGTGGTCGACCAGAAGAGCCTCTACCGTGTCGGGATCATCCGCCTCTGAGGCTTCTGTTTGCATGTCCGGCCCGGTGTCTTTGCCGTTGCCAAGTCCATTGACGACGGCACTTTCGACAAGTTCCCATTCGCCGCCTTCATTCCATGGCCCCCGGGCATCGATCTCGCCGCGCTCACCCTCGCCGGTTGAAGCATTGAAATATTGGTTCACGAGAGCGGCCGTCGGAGCGATCTGGCCGATGGAGAAACGAGGCTTTTCAAGACTATCGAGCGCCGCTGCAAACGCCTTCATATGCGTGATCTCGCGGCTCATCAGGAACTGCAGGGCATCTTTGGTGCCGACGTCGTCGCAGAACTGGATAAGGCGCTCGTAAACGATTTTCGCCCGCGCTTCGGCAGCAATGTTGCTGCGCAGGTCAACGTCCAGTTCGCCTGTGATCTTGAGATAATCGGCGGTCCAAGCGTTGCCCATCGAGTTGAAGAGATTGACGCCGCCCCCACCGGCGATGGCAATCAGGGGGTCGGCTTCCGCGGCGTCGCGGCCGAACTTCATGGGTGCAAGATGCAGACGGGCGAGCGTGCCCACGACCTCGAGGTGGCTCAGTTCTTCGGTGCCGATATCCATTAAGAGGTCTTTGCGCGCGGGATCCTCACAGTTTAATCCCTGAACTGAATATTGCATTGCGGCCGCGAGCTCGCCGTTGGCGCCGCCAAACTGCTCGAGCAGCATATTGCCGAATTTTGGGTCCGGCTCGTCGACGCGAACCGTGTACATGAGCTTTTTGACGTGATGATACATGAAGCGGACACCTTGCTGGTGAGAGACGGTCTCAAAGCAACGGCAACCATGTTGAGAAGTTCCGAAGGTGGATCTTAAATGTGGGTGACACACCGTTTGCTTGTCTGAGGGTCAGACGCTGTAAGGCCCGTCTAAGCTCGTCCGTTGCGCTGTCCCCGTCCAAGGGAAATAGACGTATTCGCTCTTGGGCAACTCGTCCGCTTCGACGGGGGCATCTGGCTACAGCGCGCTGGATCGAACATTGCAATGAATTTGGGGAACCGTTGACGTGCCGGAACGGAGCCGCATGCTCCTTTCGGCAGAGACGCATTCCGCCCCTCGCGAGGTAAGATGCCTCTCGTAGGTCGCCAACAGCGAAAGTATTGCGATGAAAGTCGGTGAGTTCGCCCGGCGCGCGCGAGCGCGCAGAGTGTCCAAAAAATTGACGTTTGAAGAAGCGTTTGAGCGCGCCAAGGCAGAGCTGCGGGCATTGGAACCCGCCCTGATTCAGGTGCCCGCTCCGAGACATGCGGAGCGTCCGCGATCCTCGGAGCGCCCAATATTGCGGCTGCCCAGCAAAGGCGGATGCTGAAGAGGTGAAGAGTGGGGCCTGCGTTGCTATCCTACTGACGGAGGAGACTGTTGAACGATCAACGAAAGGATCGCGACAGTCTTGCCTGACAAGTACTACGATTCCGAAGGTTGGAAAAAGTGCTCGCTTCGCTCCCTGGTAGAAGATGAGGAGGGCCTTTGGCTCATATGCGGGACCTGCCAGAAATCTCGTGACTTCAACGCCGCCGAATGGGCCGCGAAGCACCGCGTTGATCTCGATATCCCGCTCAAGACGCTCGAAAAGGCCATCCGCTGCCAACGATGCGGAGCGCGCGGCAAAGATCGTGGCGTCTCGGCTTATGGGACACCCTACAGCATCGGCAGTAAACCGCAGCCGCGTCGCATTGATGAGAATGATCCGATCTGCCCCCGTTGCGGATCAGACGACGTGGAAACTCGGGGAATGTCAGTGAGCGAGTTCCCCGGCGTGACGATCTGGACGACGGACAAACTTCCAAGATTCGTTGCCGGCAAGATGATGATCCGTTGCGGGTGCTGTGGCTGCGATAAATTCTGGACACAGCCGAAAGGGCTCAAGCTCGCCCGCGATTGACTTCGCCTAAGCGACGCCGCGCCCGTCCTCCACGTCCGCAAGGTAGTCGATGATGTCGTCCTCGAACGCCTTTTCGAGGCTCGCAGACAGGGTAACGAACAAATACCATTTCTGTGCATGGTAAGCTGCGGGACGGCCACCCATTTCTGCAAAGTCCACGCCGTAGGAACGCCGCAGCTGCACGCGCTCCCGAACTAGCTCCGCGATATCCAGTCGAAGCGGTTGTGCAGGATCATGGGATTGAACTTCGATCGCCGCAACGTGGCC
This sequence comes from Hyphomicrobium sp., assembly GCA_035538995.1. Taxonomy (GTDB): domain Bacteria; phylum Pseudomonadota; class Alphaproteobacteria; order Rhizobiales; family Hyphomicrobiaceae; genus Hyphomicrobium_B. Next base: position 2,657 of record DATLJG010000315.1, read on the forward strand.
GGACCGATCGAACTCAACTTCACCATCGAAAAGGCCCACTTTGTTGCCGCCCACGGTGGCTCCGATCTCCTCGAACTTCCGCAACATGCAACTTTACTTCTCCTTGCGTACCCCTTGTACGGTCTTTCGGTGGGCGTCTTTTTTCGGGTCCTAGGATGCTCATGATTTCCAGATTGCGCCAACGACGAAACCGAGTGCCGCTGCCAACGCCAATGCCGTATATGGCTGGTCTTTCACCGAATGCGCGATTGCACTTGAGATGGATCCGCCGTTGAGCAAGGCCGCTTCATCGGCTACTGCCTCTCGCGCTCTCGTTTCGGAATTGGGCGAAAGCTGCCCATCGCCGAGTGCTCCTGGAATCCGGTTGCGATCCAGTTCCTCCTGTCGCATCGGATCAAGATCGGGATTATCGTCGCGTGCGAGGTACTGCTGGCTTATCGCCAAGCGCGCTTGTTGCTCTGCAAACTGATCTTCCGGTGATTTGGCAGCCATGTTCGATTTTCCTTTTCCCCTTAATTCCTGGCGGCGGAAAAATGTTTCCGCGCGTTCTGAAGAAGACCTCGGTCCCTTCGGAGAAGTTGGCGATGAAGACGGCGAACCTCGTGCAGATCCTCGTTCCGCGATCCACTGGATACGGTAAACCGGTGAAGCGTTCGTGGTTCGACGCGCTTCTTAAAGAACTGGCAGACCGGTTCGGCGGCGCGACGAGCTATCTTCGTGCACCAGGCGAAGGCCTCTGGGATACGGGTGAGAGCCAAGAAAGAGACGACATCGCCGTGGTCGAGGTCATGACCGACCAGCTTGACGAGAGCTATTGGCACCACTTCCGAAAACGCCTTGAGACGGAGCTCTCGCAGGACCTCATCGTCATTCGGGCGCAGGAGATCATAAGACTCTAAAACGCGCGGAACCGCGCCTCCGTTGAGCTTGTTTGGAGCTTATTGAAGCCGACAAGGAGGATCCTCAAAGATGGGCTTTTTCAGCAAAGATATTCAGAACTTCGACGACCTGTTTGTGCACACGTTGCGCGACATCTATTACGCTGAACAGCAGATCGCCAAGAGCCTACCGGACATGATCTCCAAGGCGAGCGATCCTGCACTGAAAAAGGGCTTCGAAACCCACCTCGGCGAAACCAGAAACCAGATTTCCCGCTTGGAACAGGTGTTCAAGATGCACGGAGTCGATGCCTCGGGCGTTGACTGCCCGGCGATCGACGGTATCCTGGAGGAAGCGAGCGAAGTGTCGGGCGAAGTCGAAGATCCGCAGGTTCTGGACGCCGCTCTCATAGCTGCGGCGCAGGCCATCGAACATTACGAAATCACGCGCTATGGCACATTGATCGCTTGGGCCAATCAGCTCGGCCGCAGCGATTGTGCTGCAATCCTCAAGCAAACTCTCGACGAGGAGCAGGCGACCGATACAAAGCTGAACAAGATGGCGCTCTCGGCCGTCAACCGAAAGGCCGCATGACACGCTTTCAGTTCCGGCAACGAAGCTGGCCGCCAAAAGGCGGTCGACTTCCATCGGCATTTTCGGCAAAGAACGACGCTTATTTAGTGACTGCCGCCAGAGGACGACGATCCAGCGGATGAGTGTGAAGTAGCGCCCGACGAAGCTCGCGAGCTTCCCCCCGAAATCGCTGGCGATCCGCCGATCGTGCCTGGCGAAGCAGTGGTTCCTGAAACGCCGGAGGGCGATGTCCCGGTGCTGGAACCGTTGCCGGAAAGCGCGCCGCGCGCCGTCGGGTTCGTCGCGGCAGTTGGCTCAGATGGCGAATTCGGATTCTGCGCTCGGCGCGCCGCGAGATCATCGATTTGCAGCCGCTGGCGGCTTGGCGCGGAACTGTCGAGCCGATTGCGTTCGACGGTGGAATTCACAACGCCAGGTGGGGTTGCGCTGCCGCCTTTCGTGATCAGCTCTCGCCGTGGCGGCAAAGAGCGAACCGTGTTCTGCTGAATTCGCATGCTCTCTGGCATGCCCGTTGTCCCGGTCGGATCCTGAACGGAGACGCCGTGCTGCGCTCTGTCCGTCGTGGCGGTTGTCGCGCGGGATGGTGTGACCGCTGTCGGAGCTTGAGGCGCGCTTCTGTTGGCATCGACCCTTGGGGGGGGCGTGGTGATGGTGCTATAGGATGTGTCCGGCGTCATGCCTGTGTGGTTTGGTTTGCGTCGCGCTTGAACGCTCGATGAGTTCTGCGTGTCGCGGGGCGCAGCTGAATCGCGTTGCTTTTGGAGCAACTTCGTGTTGCCAGGTTGCGTTAAAGCCGGATTCTGCAGGGCATTTGGGTTTCCGGCGTTTTGGGCCAGAACCGCACCGCCGCCGATTGTCATAAAAAAAGGCGCGACGGCCATTGCGGTCGTCCAAGGTGATCTAGCATAGGGTTCCATCGTCGGACTCATGCGTTCCTAAACTTGAAGAACCTTTTGCTTCCGATCATCGTTCCGTCTGCTGATCTTTTCGTGAAGAGGACGCGAAAGGCGACACAGGCTCTGCCACGCCCATCACCTATCTGTCGTCATTGCGAGGTGCCGTAGGGCTGCCGATCGTGCATCGGCCACGTGTAGAAGCCGCGAGCTTTGAGGGCGCGCAACGCCGGTTCCGGCGGAATATCGACGGGGAGGATTTCCTGCACGCCGATGGCAAAGCAGCCGACGCGTTCCCACGCGCCGGGCGGCAGACCCGCCGCGCTATCATTCACGGTCAAGCCGAACATTTCAGCGTCGGCATTCTTGAACAGCGTCACACACTGTGCATCGTCGGGAATCGGCATTGGCCATCGGCCTCCATGTTACGAAAGGTCAACGCGCACGCGACCAGCAGGTTCATCGTGGCTGGCGACAGCCGCCGCAATCGTTTTTCGTCAGCTTCATCCGAAGGCGACTGGCTCCGTCCCCGCATCCCATAAAGGTCGCTGCCGCCGCGTTCCGGGCTCCAATACCGCGTCGATCTCCGTGCCCAAAAGCACCACGATCATCGAGATCCAGATCCGCCGCCACAGGGACGTATTGGGGAGGGGAGGCGATGGGGTCTATCGATTACAAGGATCTCAAGCAGCCCTACGATAAGACGCAGCAAACCACGCGGATGCTCGCGTCGAATGCCGCATTTGGCTCAACTGCTGGCCGCCGCTCGTTATTCGGGCCTGCCGAATAGCTGATTGAGGCCAAGGCTTTCATCATTTTTGCACTGAGACCCTTGATGTTTGTCGGACGCCAAAGCCGCTTTCATGCCTGCAACGTTTCCACTCGGCAACCGTTGGTAAGTCAGAAAATTGCAAAAACCTTTCCAATGAAACTGAAAGAGAGGCGGCATATCGAGCGATGTAAAACCGGTCCATCAGCTCCGCGACGCGTTGGAGGCTCGGCGCCTCGAGGAGATCGAAAGGTTGGCGGGTATTTGCCTTTCCTCTGGAGGATTGCCACTCGAATCCTTAAGCCCGCTCGCTCATCTGCAAATGGCGCTTGCGGCGGTGCGCGAAGAAATCTCCGCACATGAGGTCAAGGTCGGCGGCGGAAGCGAACGACCATTGAAGTGAATGATGATGTCGGCTGCAAGGTTGCCGAGACGGCCGTAACGATTAATACGATTTTCATACGGCGCGGAATGCCATCTTAGCTAGACACAAAGTCTGTCTTCACGAGCAACAGGAGCTCGAGACTACCTCTAGGCTGGAATGGCTACCGCAATGTCAGCAGTGGCTACACTGGCGTCGCCTGCACCACCAAACGAACGGCGGCGTCCTGCGTTTGCATCTTCGGCCACCGCTAAGCTCTGTCGCCCATGGCGAACCTCGGCTCGGCCTGCCGGACATATAATATTCGATCACATTAAGCCTTGCGCGCCGGTGTCACGCGGCCCGCATGTTCAGCAGAATACACAGCCCCCTCGCGGTGCCTGGACAAGCCCACTATGCGGGCTCACCAAGGGCAACGGGATAGGCTTGTTACGGTTCCCAAGGCGGAAGCTCTGGACAGTTATGTTACTGGCCCTTGTAGAACTGATAGTCCGGCAAGGCCTTCAAGGAATCCTTCGTCCCTTCGGTGACGATCTTGAAGCTGTTGCCGTCGCGGGAGATCTTGAGGTTATTAAATGGCACGGCGACGTACTTTTCGCCGATGCCAAGGAACCCGCCGACGCTCAGCACCACTTCATCCATCGAACCATCGGCCTTCAGCACGATCTCCTCGATGCTGCCAATGTTTTCGTTGGCGGCGTTGTAGACCTTCGAGCCGACGAGCTTGCTCGTGCGGTACTCGTCCTGCGTTTGCACGTTATCGGCGGCGTAGGCCTGGAGCGGAAGGACTCCGGCGACAGCCAAAACGCTTGCCGCCGCGAAGAGGGAAGTCGTGAACTTGGACATGATGGCCTCCATGAATGTTTCTGCCCATCACATCGTTCCAACGAGGATTTTGTTCCCTGCAGCAGTTGTCGGTAATCTGTTGACGCTCTTCCGGCTCCATGGCGATCGCCGCAACCTTCGTCGCGCTGATTCTTCAACCTTGCTCGATTTTGTTTGCCGTCTCAGCGGGAACTTTTAAAGTTCACGATGCGTCAAGCGTTCTTTGCAGCGCGAAGGAATTTGGGTGTCTGCGCCCTTACTCCGCTGCCCTTGTGAGTAGAGTGTTTCGCTGTGGCGTTAGACAATAGTCGTGCAAAAAGCATCAGTTCGTTTTTACAATCTTCCAATGCCAAAGGAAGATTGCCCGGGTTCTTACGTCCACTCGCTGAAAAGCTCTGGCGGAAACTGAGCAGGCCCCGACGGAAGAAATTAGACTTCAGCCGAAGCGGAGCTTGGCTGAACTATTGTTGCGACCGGGCGATGGACGCCTATACCTTGGATGACGCGTTACGCTGGCAGACGCGCATTGCCGAAGCCTTGAGCGCCATCATAGAAGCCGTGGCGGGGAGCAACTGGCCGGAGCAGAAAAAACGCGACGTCCTTTTTCGGATGATGCATGAGAGAGCGCGCCACAATCGGTATATCGCCAACCTGGAAGTCGCTTTGCAAAGCGAGGGGGATTGCAGTGGGCACGCGATGAGGCCAGGACACCCCCTGCCAAAGCACAGTCCACCTTGAAAAGCTCGAAAACGGTCCTCAGCGGCGGAAGCCACGGCACTCATCACGCCGGTTGAGGAAGGTTGGAACCACTTTCCGCTACCACGACGCCATGCGCTTATCTGGCTCCGCTAGACATAGGCACTGACGGGCAGCCATCTCTACCGAATTAGATGCCGCCTGTGGTGTTTCAGCGTCGTCGCGCAACTCTAGTCGTCGAGGAACGTTTATCCGGACAACGTGGAGACGGCCATGCCTGACGACAAAAGCAAACGTGATTACCGCGATCGCACCCACATTCAGATGGGTGAGGATTATGAGGTCCAATATTGGACAACACGCTTTGGCGTGACACGAGAACAGCTCAAGGATGCCGTCAAAAAGGCCGGCAATGCGGTGAAGGACGTCCAGAAAGTCCTACACATAAGTTAGCAGCAGCGCCGGATGTCGCGCGCCGCTACGGCGTTACATCGATATCTTCGGCGGCTTGGTTCTCGCCTGGTTTCTCATCGTCGGAATCGTCATCATCTCCGGGAACAGGCGGCGAGGTCACAGGCGTTCCGGGAAGGATGACCTGCTCTCCGGAAGGCGCGTCAGGATCGAAAACTTCAGGTTCAACGACTTGTTCTTTTCTCTTGTCCACATCTGCCTCTTCCAAAGGAATAGCCGGATAGAACGTAAACTGCATCGGCAAAAACTCTCCACCTGCACGCGCCGATACATAGATTTAACGGCGGCGTAGCCATGGCAGTTCCATGAGTTGGCGCACCGCGTGGTCGCGGCACTGGGCGCGGTTGGCTTTGTTCCGGGAGGAAAGGTTGAGGATAGCCACTTACAAACGTCAATGGCATGAACGGTCGCCTTGAGAGTCTGTTGCGTTGGCTCGGAGAAACGTCCCCCGACATCGTTTGCCTCCAGGAGCTGAAAGCACCGGATGCAAAGTTTCCCGCCTCGGCGCTGTCCGAAATCGGCTATCATGGCATCTGGCACGGTCAAAAGAGCTGGAATAGGGTTGCTATTCTCGCCCGCGGTTCTAGGCCCGCAGAAACACGTCGCTTCCTGCCGGGCGATCCCGATGCCACCTCCAACCGTTATATTGAAGGCAAGATCGGCAAGTTAACCGTCGGATGCCTATACCTTCCGAACGGCAATCCTGCTCCTGGGCCGAAATTCGATTACAAGCTACGCTGGTTCGAACGGTTCGCCGCGCATGCCGCCAATCCACTTGCCGCTGGCACGCCGGTTGTGCTGGCATTCGGCCTGATGCCCATCTAGCGAAAAGGCGGAATCGCAGGACGGTTTCGGCATTCCTTTTCCGGGACCAGGGGCGCAACGTACTGGATGGCGCCCCCGCCGACGGTGGCGCCGCCTACGGGTTCGGGCCGCTGCCTCGCTTTTTAAACTTATATGGAGAAACCGCGTCTTCGAACTCGGATGAAAGCCATGCACCTTAGTGCGCAGCGGTACGCCACTGAGCGATGGCGGCCGTGAGGAAACGGGGGCCGCGTGACTTTCTGATTGTTCCAGGACGTGCGAACCTTCCATCACTCTTGCATCCACGGATATCGATGTTGAAATAACTTTTTGGAACGAGAGGATAATGCTGGATGAATACGGATGACCATCCCCTCGTTCGGCTCGGCAAGCTCTTGCAGGCACGCAATTATGCGTTCGTCACGGTCACGCCCGATACCCATCTGCGCGTACTGGCGCGACAAAATCGAGGGATAACACTGAGGGATATTTTCGGCTGGAACAAAGTTTTTCATCCGGCGGATCTTCATCCGGAAATTTTGCAGTGTGTGGAGGGCGCCGGCGAGGCGAAGGACAGCGGGGACGGCGTGCGCAGCGGGATCAGGGCATCGACACTTGGCGGCCAGCTGTTTCTCCATTCCGCCTTTCCCACGTCAGCCGAAGATGCCGTTTTTTTCGGACCGGATTCCTACCGTTTCGTTCGCTTGATCGAAGAAGTCTTGAAAGGTGTCGATACGTCCAAACTCAAGCATGCCGCAGATATAGGATGCGGCTCGGGAGTGGGCGGCATCGCCGTCCGTCGTCTTATCGGTGAAACGCTTGAGGTCACGCTCTCCGACATCAATGAGAGCGCCCTGCGGTTCGCCCGCCTTAACTGCAAGATCAACGATCTTTGCGATATCCGGATTGCGCAGTCGGACGTGCTTAGCGGTTTACCCGATACTCTGGACCTCATCGTTTCCAATCCCCCTTATCTCGTTGACACGAAACAGAGGCTTTACCGTCACGGCGGAGGCCCATTCGGATTCGACCTTTCCGTGCGCATTGTCGACGAGAGTATCCAGCATCTGCGAACGGGCGGGAGCCTCATTCTCTATACCGGCACGGTCATCGTCGACGGCCACGACCTGCTTCGGGAGGCTTTGAAGCCAGTGCTCTCAAATCCTTATCTTTCTACGAGCTACAGCGAAATCGACCCCGATGTATTTGGGACGGAACTAGAATGGCCGCCATATCATTTTGCCGATAGGATCGCCGTCGTGGCTCTCCATTTGGCAAAAAGGTAGGCTTTCGCCATGGACCGGCTTAGTTCGTTGACCGACCATGCGGATCATCTCGAAGGCGCCGCGTTTGAGGATTTCCAAAGATCGCTCGCCGCCTACAATGCGCGACGGCTCGATCCATCAACCGGATCGACCCTGTGGAAAGAGGATCTTTGCACGGAAGGCGAGTTCGCCTTAGCAGAAAGCCTCTACATCGAAGCCGTTCGGGAGAAAGTGGCACCGCTGCTCGCCGATGTTCCCGATGACCCGGTCGCTTTCATCGACTGGTACGAGGATCTGCAGATCAAAGGTCCGGGGCAGGGCGATCAGCTCTTTCCATGGCTTGAGCAGTCGTGCACCATCGAGCAAATGAAATGGTTTCTGTTTCAGGAGGTCGCCGGAGAAGCCGGATTCGAAGACCTGCTCGCGCTGACGCAGGTGAAAATGAGCATTCGGCCCAAGCTCGAGATGGCGCGCAATTATTGGGACGAAATGGGGCGCGGCCGCGAGAAGGGCATGCATGGCCCGTTGTTGCAGCGCCTGTCGGATTACTTCGATCTCCATCCAACCGCCGTTGATGTCGTCCCGGAATCGGTTGCGCTTGGCAATGCGATGATCGCCCTTGCGCGCCACCGGCGCTACGCTTTCCAGTCAGTGGGGGCGCTCGGCGTGATCGAGATGACCGCACCGTGGCGTGCCGATTGCGTGAACAAAGGACTAAAGCGGCTCCGCATTCCGACACGCAAGCGCCTCTACTTTGCCGTCCACGCCGTCCTCGACGTCAAACATTCGGAGGAGTGGAACCGCGAGGTGCTGTTGCCGCTGGTCAAGGAAGATCCGGCGCGCGCCCGCCCGATCGCCGAAGGCGCAATCATACGGCTTTGGCATGGTCAACGATGCTTCGAGCGCTACCGGCGTGAACTCGGCTGCGCAGACCAGAAACAGGCCGCATAACCTATGCGCTTTCTAGGCGTCGGGGAAAGTTGCGATCTAGGCTCCGTGTATCATCGCCTGGCGTTGGACGGCAACGAGGTTAAAGTCCATATCGCCGACCCGCATTGCCGCGAAACGTTCGACGGAATCGTCGACAAATCGCATGACTGGAAAGCCGATCTCGATTGGGTTGGAAAAGAGGGCATCGTATTATTCGAATCTGTCCTCGGCGGAGTGGGCGCGGTCCAAGACGAGTTGAGAGGTCAGGGCTACCGCGTCATCGGCGGCTCGGCCTTTGGCGATCGGCTCGAGAACGACCGCGCGTTTGCACAGGCCGTTCTGCGCGATCACGGCTTCAACGTCGCTCCGCATTGGGAATTCGAGCACGCCGACGACGCCCTTGCGTTTGTTCGCGGCCGGCCCCGGCGGTACGTCCTCAAGTTCAACGGCTACGGCTCCATGAACACAATGGTCGGGCGCCTTGCGGATGGCTCCGATATCGTCGCCATACTACGCCACCTGTCCCATTCGACGCAGCAGGAGCCGCGAATTGTTTTAACGCCACATCTCGAGGGCGTCGAAATGGGAGTGGGCGCGTATTTCACCGGGACAAAGTTTTTGCGGCCCGCGTGTCTCGACTGGGAACACAAACGCTTTTTTCCGGGCGGCCTTGGCGAACTCACGCCTGAAATGGGAACCGTCGTAACATACGAACGTTCGCAGAGGTTTTTCGACCTGACATTGGGAAAGCTCGAGGCCCTGCTTCGTGAGGAAGGCTATCAGGGCTACATCAACCTCAACACCATGGTGAACGCAGAAGGCATTTGGCCACTCGAATTCACCTGCCGCTTCGGATATCCGGGCTCTGCTATTCTTCAGAGCCTGCAACGATCCTCGTGGGCTGAAATCTTCGAGGCGGTGCTGGAAGACGGCGAGAGGTTCGAAACGCGGCCGGGCTTCTCGGTCGGAATCGTGGTCACGGTCCCCCCCTTCCCTTACACGCGCCTTCAAATTGCGGAGCCGGTAGGGGTTCCCGTGCAATTCTCGCCGCCTCTCAACGAAAAAGAATTCCAGGGTGTCCACCTTGGAGAAGTGAAGCGTGAAGGATCAACGCTCGTGACCGCCGGAATATATGGCTGGACAATGGTCGTGACGGGCCTTGGCAGTTCAATTCCCGATGCACGGCGGCAAGCGTACCGGTTACTCGATAAGCTTGTTCTTGCGAATTGCCGCTATCGCCTCGACATCGGCAGCGGCGTCCAGGACGCGGACCTCGCCCTCATCGAGGAGTTGGGGTTTCTTAGCTGAGGTCGCTTCTCCGCATTTCTCGCTGCCACACAACTCGGCTGGACAGTCGGTGGCGGCGTCGAATTTATGAAGGACGAAAACTTGTCTAAAGGCCAAAGCTCTGTATGTGGATCTCGGCTCGGATGACGCGACTTATACGCTCGACACCTCGTGCGGTTCGACATGCCGCTAGCGTATCAACTGGGGACGATAGTTTCTGGGTTGTACGCCTCGGCCTTGCATATCATTTCAATCGCCCTGAGCCGGTCGCCGAGTACACGCCGTTAAAATAGATTTGCATTCGGCGGTTTTTTTAATGCCCGGCGCACCAGAGCCTGGAATTTTTGAACTTCCCGGAGTGGAAACTAGCGCATTTATCGATGCCGACAGCCAGGCCACAGCCGCGGTCGTCGCTGTCCACTTGACAGATTTTGCATCGCTCGCTCGATGCGGTGGGTTTCTCGTCTCTGCTTTCTGCGGATTCAATCCAGCAGATCCATTTATTCCGGGCGATTGATGACGTGCTTCGCCGAGCCTTC
>DATLJG010000316.1:0-3803 GCA_035538995.1 Hyphomicrobium sp.
CCAGTTTTCTTGGACAGTATTGCGGGCACCGAAGACTAGCATCAGGCGCGTGGGCAACATAGGCTTTGGTGGAAAACAGACAAGAGGATTGGGCGGTTCCCCATGCCGTCAAGACGGGTGATACAACGGCACAATCGGCCCGCGAAGCTGATTGTCAAGATGCTGAATGCGTCGGCCCAACGCGGCACCTTGAAGTTTGGAGCTCTTTTGATGCCCTGCGCGCTGGGCCGCTCGGGAGTCAAGGTTGTGAAGCGCGAGGGCGATGGTGCGACACCGCGCGGGCGGTTCCTGTTGCGGAACGTCTATTTCCGAGCGGACGGGATGATGCGTCCGACAACGGCGCTTCGTTTGCAGGCCGTGCGCAAGACCGATGGATGGTGCGACAGCCCATTCGACAGAAATTACAATCGCCGTGTCGCGCTACCTTATGAAGCAAGTGCTGAAACGCTCTGGCGTGACGACGGCATGTACGATGTCGTCGTCGTTCTCGATTACAACGCTGTGCCGCGCGTCAAGAATCGCGGCAGCGCCATTTTCATGCACATCGCGAAACCGGGTTTCCCGCCGACGGAGGGATGCATCGCTCTGCGGATGAACGATCTTCGCCGCGTGCTTCGCGCCGTTCGGCGTCATAGCGAAATCATCGTCGAAATCTGATCGGAATCAAAAAGGCCCGGCACTATCGCGCGGCCGGGCCAAGTTGAGCACGTCAAGGTGGAGACGCGTGCTCGGGAGATCATGGAGTCGATCCCCTACCTTCCAAGGCAGGGGATCGACGCTTGACTTAGTAGTGGTAGGCGCTTTCGCCGTGGTCGGTGATGTCGAGACCTTCGCGCTCCCGTTCTTCGGAAGGACGAAGCCCAATGATGATATCGACCAGCTTGAAGAGGATGGCTGAGCCGATGCCGCTCCAAAGCAACGTCATGCTCACGGCTTTGAACTGAGCCATCATCTGTGTCGCCATATCGTAGGTGCCTGCCACCATCTCGCCGGGCTTCGACACGTAGTCGGCGATGCCGGCGCCACCCCAATCGGGATTGACCAACAGGCCGGTGCCGAGCGCGCCGATGATGCCGCCGATGCAGTGCACGCCGAAGACGTCCAGGCTGTCATCGTAGCCAAGGGCGCGCTTGATCGACGAGCAGAAGACGAAGCAGATCGGGCTGACGACGAAGCCGAGGACGATCGAGCCCATCACGCCTGCGAAGCCGCAAGCCGGGGTGATCGCCACCAGACCGGCGACGACGCCAGACGCGAGGCCGAGTGCCGACGGCTTACCCTTGGTGATCCATTCGACGATCATCCAGGAGAGCGCGGCGGCGCAGGTCGCGACGAAGGTGTTGATGAACACCTGGCCGGCGAATGCATTGGCTTCGAGGCCGGACCCGACGTTGAAGCCAAACCAGCCGACCCACAGCAGGGCGGCGCCGATCATGCAGTTGACCAGCGAGTGCGGCGGCATTGCTTCCTTGCCGTAACCGATACGCTTGCCAAGGATGAGGGCGCCGACGAGACCGGCGATACCTGCGTTGATATGCACGACGGTGCCGCCGGCGAAGTCAAGAGCGCCCCATTTGAAGGAGATGCCAGCGTCGTTCATCACGGCATCGTAGGCCGTCTGAGCTTGTGCCTTGGCGTCACCGGTTGCGGCGGCAAGCGCCTTAGCCGCGTTTGCAAACGCATCGGGGCCGCCCCAGTACCAGACCATGTGCGCGATCGGGAAGTAGATGAAGGTCACCCACAGCGCCATGAAGACAAGCATCGCCGAGAATTTCAGACGTTCGGCAACCGCGCCGAGGATGAGCGCCGGCGTGATACATGCGAACGTCATCTGGAAGACGATGTAGACGTATTCCGGAATGTAGACGCCGTTCGAGAACGTGCCGACGACACTGTTGGCATCGACGCCCTTGAGGAAGGCTTTCGAGAAGCCGCCAACGAAGTCGTTCAGAGCGCCGCCGTTGGTGAAGGCCAGCGAGTAGCCGTAGACGACCCAGATGATTCCGACGAGGCAGAGCGTCGCAAACACCTGCATGAACATCGACAGCATGTTCTTCGTGCGCACCAAGCCGCCGTAGAAAAGAGCGAGGCCCGGAACCGTCATCAGCAGCACGAGGACGGCAGCGATATACATGAATGCGATGTCGCCCTTGTTGGGCACAGGTGCTGCGGTTTGGGCGAATGCCGGCCCGGCGGCGAGCAGCGCGGTTACGCCGAGGGCTCCCAGGGTCCCCGCGTAACGCGCAATCGTTCGAAACTTCATGTCGTGTGCTCCCTGATTGATTGAATGTGAACTGCGCATTTCGAGAGTCGCTAGAGCGCGTCGTCGTCGGATTCGCCTGTCCGGATGCGGACGGTGTGCTCGATGGGTGAAACGAAGATTTTGCCGTCGCCGATCTGGCCCGTCTTGGCGGCGCGCTGGATGGCGTCGAGTGCCTTCTCGACCTGGGGGGCGGGAACGACGACCTCGATCTTGATCTTGGGCAGAAAGCTCACGGCGTACTCGGCGCCGCGATAGATTTCCGTGTGGCCCTTCTGGCGGCCATAACCTTTGACTTCGGTGACGGTCATGCCTTGCAGGCCGAGATCGGTCAGCGCGGAGCGGACCTCCTCGAGCTTGAACGGCTTGATCACAGCAGTAATGAGCTTCATGCGTGCGCCCCCTCCTCTCTGGCCGGTCGCAACCGGGTGTCTGACAGACTTTCGCCGCTCGGCGCGGCAACGACGTCAGGGAGGGAGTCAAGACCCGTGCCAATTTGGCGGCGTCTGCTCATCTTATTGATAACTAAAAGCGAATTCCAAAATGCGTCGCGAAGTGCCGCGTCGGGAAGCGCAAGTATTGATTAAAAAACAAGCATCACAGTTCATTTGCTCATTATTCGAGCGGAAAGGCGGTTTCGCGGGGGCGCATGAGTCCCTCCTGGACCGTGGACGCCACCAGATGACCCTGCCGATCGAAGATAGAGCCCCGGCAGTAGCCTCGGGCGCCGTGGGCGCTGGGACTGTCCTGGACGTACAAAAGCCAGTCATCGGCCCGGAATGGCCTGTGAAACCACATTGCATGGTCGAGGCTGGCGAGCTGCACGTCGCGGTCGAACAGGAGCTTGCCGTGCGCGATCAGGGCGGTGTCGAGCAACGTGAAGTCGGACGCATAGGCCAGCACTGCCTGATGGAGATAAGGGCTGTCCGGCAGACCACCGTTGGCGCGCAGCCAGATTGCCTGGGCGGGCGCCTGCGGCTTGCGGCTGGCATAGCGGGAGACGTCGGTGATGCGAACGTCGATCGGGTGCTCGCGGTGCCAGTAGGCCTTCATCGTGTCGGGCAGGTTGGCCATCATGCCGGTCATCAGCTCCTTGGCGCTGGGGAGCGTTTCCGGCGCCGGAACCTGAGGCATCGCTGACTGGTGGTCGAAGCCCTCCTCGATTTTGTGAAACGAGGCGCTCATCGAGAAGATGGCCCGTCCATGCTGAATGGCGCGGACGCGGCGGGTGGTGAAGCTGCCGCCATCGCGGATGCGTTCGACATCGTAAATAATCTCGCGCTCGGGATCGCCGGCCAGCAAGAAATAGCCATGCAACGAATGGATCGGCCGGCTCGGATCGACGGTTAACGCAGCGGCGACCAGCGATTGACTGAGAACAAGGCCACCATAGACGCGCTGCCAGCCTTCGCTCGAACGGGGTCCGCGAAACAGATTATCTTCGAGCGGCTCCAGCGTCAGAGTCGCGATGAGATTTTCGAGGGCCGGGGAGGCCGCAGGCCGCGTTGTCATGGAGAGCATTCTCGGGTGTTTGGCGAAGGAG
>DATLJG010000317.1:0-9008 GCA_035538995.1 Hyphomicrobium sp.
TCTCTTCGATTCCAAGAGCGGGCCGCCTCACCTGCCGTTTCGGCTCGTGCGCGTACCGGCTGGCTCATCTTGGTGACAAGGAAAACGACGCAAGGAGTCGTAAATATGCAAGCTCGGTTGTCTCGTCATCGCTGGTGCCGCGCCTTCATAGCGAGCGCGCTTTTGGCCATCCCCGCAGCATACGCTACTCCAGCAATGAGTGCTGAAAAGGACTGTCCGAAGACCGATGCCGGCATTGCGCTGCCCAAAGGATTTTGCGCAACGATCTTCGCGGACAAAATTGGCCATGCGCGCCATCTCGTCGTGGCGCCGGATGGTACGGTCTACGTCAACACATGGAGCGGCGTTTATTACAACAACGACAAGCCCCATGACGGCGGCTTTCTGGTTGCGCTTCAAGATACGACGAGCGACGGCCAAGCTGACGTTGCCACGCGGTTCGGTCCAACCTTTGCGCAAGGCGCTCATGGCGGTACCGGCATCGCGCTTTACAAGAACTGGCTCTATGCGGAGATCAACGATCAGATCGTCCGCTACGACCTGAAAGACGGTGTGCCCTCAGCAACGGCAAAGTTCGAGACAATTCTCAGCGGCATGCCGATTACCGGCGACCATCCGATGCATCCGTTTGCGATCGATGGCGACGGCAACTTGTTCGTTTCGGTGGGGTCGGCGACGAATACGTGCGAGGTCAAGAACCGCATGCCCCATTCGCCGGGCAACGAGCCGTGCACCGAGGCCGAAACGCGAGCAGGCATTTGGCTCTATGATGCCAACAAGACCGGACAAGTGTTCTCGGCGAAAGAACGTTACGCCTACGGCATCAGGAATCCAGAGGGCCTGGACTTCGATGCGTCGGCCGCTTCTACGCGACACAGCACGGCCGCGATCAACTTCATGAGAATTGGCCGGAGCTTTACAATGCGAAACAGGGCTTCGAACTGCCTTCGGAAGAGGTCATGATCGTCAAGAAAGGCGCCTGGTATGGGTGGCCCAAGTGCTATTACGATCCAACACAAAAGAAGATGGTGCTAGCGCCAGAGTATGGCGGAGATGGCGGAAAGAAAATTGGCGAGTGCGACAAGGCGGAGCCGCCCGTCGCTGCCTACCCAGCGCACTGGGCTCCGAACGATCTTAAGATCTACAAGGGCACGCAGTTCCCGAAAGCCTACCAAGGCGGCGCATTCATCGCCTTCCACGGTTCATGGAATAGAGCGCCTGGACCGCAGGCCGGCTATAATGTTGTGTTCCAGCCCCTGGCCGGCGGAAAGCCTTCGGGTCCGTATGTGATTTTCGCGGACGGTTTCGCGGGCCTGCATAAAGATCCGGGCCGCGCTGCCCATCGCCCCACCGGCTTAGCGATCGGACCTGACGGCGCGCTCTATATTGCCGACGATGTCGCCGGACGTATCTGGCGGGTTACGTTCGTTGGCGATCCTGCCGCCGGTGTCGAAGCCGCAGTGGCGCCCGCGCAAAAAGCCGAAGCATCTCCGCATGTGCTGCCTCCCGAAGGCATCCATCCGGATGCTGGAGAGAGCAGCGCACAACTTCCGGTGCCGCCGGGATCATCGAGCGAACAAGTCGCGCGCGGCGAGAAGATCTTCAGCGGTGAAATTGCGGATGCGACCTGTGCCGGATGCCACGGCGCGAACGGCATCGGAACGCCAGTCGGTCCCAATCTCACCACTGGGACATGGCTCTGGAGCGACGGCAGCTTGGCGGCGCTCACCACGACGATCAAAGATGGCGTGCCGGAACCAAAACAGCATCCCGGAGCAATGCCCCCGATGGGAGGCATCACGTTATCAGACGAAGACCTCGCGGCTGTCGCAAGCTACGTCTGGGCGATCGGACATAAGGATAAACATTAAGTACAGTTTCAAAAATGCTCAGCCCCGGCCGAACCTGCAACGAATTCGAGAGGCCGACGTTATAGGAAGAGCAAGCGGAGCCGACCGCCTTATCCGCTTCAATTGGGAACGAGGAACACCGTAAATGAGAAAATTCATGAGTGCGATTGCGGCGCTTGCAACAGCCGCGTCAATGGTTGCCATCACTCCGGCAGCCGAAGCACGGTCCGGGCACCACTATCGTGGCGGTCATCATTATGGCCATCACTATCGCGGCCATCACGGCCGTTATCATCACGGCCGCGGATACTGGCATAATGGACGCTGGATCGCGCTCGGCGTTGGCGCCGCCATTGCCGCTGGCGCAGCTGCCGCCGCCTACGATCACTGCTACTGGCGGCATGGCGAGCGTTATTGCGATTAGTACTTGCAGCGAATCCGATGCGGGACGGATAGCCCCGGTTCTCGAAAGAGGCCGGGGCTTCTCTTATGTGAAAACCGAGCGATCAATGGAAGGTCGTGCGCCCGATGGCGCAATCGCCGCCGCTTTTTCCAGTGCGGCTTTTCGAGCATTAAAATCCAGTCTGATGAGTGCGTTCAAAGCGTCGTCGGGAATGTCGTACGTGCCGCAATGCTTGCACTCCACAATCAAGCCGTCGAAGTTGCCAGGTGTTGCGTTCAAGGCTTCAGCGCCGCAGATCGGACAGTTCATATCGTCACCATACGAAGACCTACATCTCCGATATGTGGCGCAATCGATTTCGGCATTCAACCGCAGGCCTTCATAAGATCCGAAAGATATTCGCGTCGGAAATCATTTGGTTGCGAGGTTATCACCAGCCCTGGTGCGTCGTGAAGAAACCTGCCACCGCATTGAACGTTGAGTCCTTAGCTCAGCCGCTTGTCAGGTTTCGCGTTCAATGGCTGATGCCACCCCCGTTCGGCGTCTCGGCATCATGCTCGGCTGGGACGCCGTCGCGGCTCAGGTTTTGACGAGCTTTATGCGGTGGAAGATCGGGCGAGAGCGAATGATTAGATAGCGAGTTCCGAGTCACGCTCCGTCCAATAGAGGTCCGCGAGCCGGTCGAGCAGTTGGCCCGGCAAAGGCCGCTTGACCAAATCCGTTTCCAAATAATTGCCGACACAAATCAATGCCGGTGCCATCGGCTGTCTGCCGGCAGATTGCAGCATCGCGTCAGGATCGGATTCAACTCCCACGAGCGTGTCGCGGCAAATGCGGGACATCGCGCCAGACCAAATCCAAAAAGCCATCCAGGGATGCATCAAATTTCTCCTTAAACAAGCGCGTGACGCAGGAGTGTGAAAAGAATGATTACCAATATCGTCGATTTCATAAATCAATCGCACGCTACCCAAATGCGCTCACATCCGGCTTTGTTCCAGTCGATGACACAATGCCGCCAGCGCCGACTGCCTGTCGCTTACTGAATGACAATAACTTGAAGAGAATTTCACGCATATCAGGATGTTAGAAGGGCCCTTGCGCACATTGAACACAGGCCGCTTCGGCTAGAATTTTATTTCGTTACAATCGCCACAATCCTCCGCGTGCTGAATTCATCGCACTCATCATTCAGAAACTGGAACTGAACCGGCATCTGGACGTTCACAGCCGTACACTTCAGTTCAGTCCGCACTAGAGGAGGTTTGCAATGAATTGGGATCGCATCGAAGGCAACTGGAAGCAGTTCTCCGGCAAAGTGAAGGAGAAGTGGGGCCAGCTTACCGACGACGACCTTACGAAGGTCAACGGTAGCCGCGAGCAGCTCGAAGGCGTTCTTCAGCAGCGCTACGGGTATGCAAAGGACAAGGCGAAAGCCGAAATCGATAGCTGGACGAACGGTCTCTAACCGGCGCTATCCACATTTGTTGACTTCGGAAGGGCCCTCAGGGGCCTTTCTTTTTTGTGGTCAGACCGGCGGAGCACACGTGCAGCGCCGCGAATCTTGCTAGCCATGGTCAGTGGGGGACAGCCATGGCAGACAAATTTTTCGCGGAATTGATCACCAGCTCCGAATTTGACGGGGCTGGCGAGCGGCTTGAAATTACCGTTTCCAACAGCACGGGCGGATCACAGACCTTGAGCCTCGGTCCCGATGCCCTTGCGGCGCTAGCGGAGATCGTATTGGAAAGATCCGCCCCGCATTCACGCGAGCGGCTGACAAAAATTCCAAAGCGCTACGCCGTGGGTCACGGACGTCACGAGCCCTTCGTCATGCTCCGCTTCGAAGATGAGCCGGCATATGGATTGAGCGCGTCACAAGCAGCCGATCTCGCCGAAGCGCTTCTGGAAGAGGCCGAGACCGTCGCTGATACGCGGTACGCCATGCGCCAATAGGCGCCCAGAAAAATCTATGACCGCTCATCTTCTTTTGGAGGTGGCTCGATCGGAATGGGCTTCGGTTGCGGAGGCTCCGAGGGCTCTGGCGGCAACGGTGGAAGCTGTCCGGGTTCTTGCGTCGGATAGGGCGTGCGCGGCGGGTCGTTCGTTCCATTGTCCATGTCAACTTAACGCAGTCGTGCGGGCATCTGTTTCGTAAGCTGCGATCGACCGCGTTGCGCAACAGCTTTGCCCCGACGAACTGCCCTCTCCATGCCGGCATACCAATGCGATGCAGTCCGCGTGCAGCCTGCGAGACTGTAGCTGCGCTGCTTCGAATGACTGCCACTTGCATCGCTACGCTTCCGGTACGGAGCGGAGTGCATCGCGCGGCTTCGATTAAAAATAATCCATGTTCCCGACGCGGCCCGCACCGTTCGGTACGCATGTATGCCGAATGGCATAGGCCTGATGGTCAGTGGCCGTTTCCTTGCTCGCAAGTGCGGAGCATGTGGCGCAGTATCGGCTCGTCGGATCGTGTATCGGTCCGGCAATCTCCTAGCTGGTGTAGCCCCGGCGGTGCCCCCGTCGGGGCTTTTTTTGCGCCGATCAAACGAAGCGTGGATTGATTACTCCGTCCGCTTCTGCCGGTGCCGGCATCAGGCTGGCGGCATCTTCTTCGCATTCCTCGACAACGTAACCATAGGGCCAGCTACCGCAAAATTCGATGGCGGCCCGCCGAGCTTCTTCGCACGTTGCAAAATACTTCGGCATCAGTTCGGAGCTTCCGCCAAAGCACCCCTCGACATCGCCACGACAAGCGTCGCACCACACGCGCACACGAAATCTGCTCACGTTCAACCTCCCCGTTATCAGGTTGTCTTGCGAGTTCCGGTTGCTTCCCGTTCAACACACCTCCCCGTCGCCCCCGGGAAAACGGGGAGGTGCACGGAAAACGAATGCAGAGCATCGCCTTCCGTTTATCGATCGCCTTCGCGAGCATCGTTGAACCCTTTCAAGTCAGTTTCCGAATGCGGCCGAGTTGCGACGCAACATGAAATCGTGATCGACATTTCAATCGATTGCGCAGGCACTTGCGCATTTCCGACGCACGCGGACGGAACCTGATCTCACTCCGGACTGTTACCGACACGTGGCAATTGTTGGAGCTGCGTCATGCGGAAGAAGGCGGTCATTCAAGTCTATGATGTGCTCAAAGCGGTTTACGAGCTGGAGAAGGATTTGAAGAAGGGGCAGTTCGGCGACATCAATCGCGAAGACTGCTCGGAGCATCTGAAGCAGGCGCGGCATGAACTGCACCAAGTTCTAGACGAAGTTTATGCGTCTGACTTTCGTGCACACAAAGCCGCATAAATTCATCAAGCCGGAGGATCACTTGTGACTCAGAACAATGAGAGCATTGTTTCCGGCTGCCTTACGCGATTGGATAATCTAGTTGCTTCAGTTGGGCGCTTACAACGAGCGCACGCGCTGCGGCTCAGCAATCCAAACAGCGAGCGAGCGTTCCATGAGATTCGCCTCGCCAGGGCCGCCATCGAGACCGACTATCAGACGTTGAGGTTCAAGCTGGCGCAAGTCCGCGACGAGCTTGGAGGCGACGAGCAAATGGCGAAATCGGCGCGGCGGAGAATGCTTACTGAGAGGGTATTTCGTGATGGCGGCCCCGCACGGTAAATGTCCGCGCATATCGGCTAAAAGTCGCGAATAAAGATCGAAACATTGCGACTAAAGATTCTGCCCCCGCGTGAAACTTTCTCTGATCCGTGCGCGTTGGGAGGATAACTGCACTTCCTCCAATTCCAATCACCTCAAGGGCGCCAACGTTAGGCGCCCTCAT
Source organism: Hyphomicrobium sp. (assembly GCA_035538995.1). Taxonomy (GTDB): domain Bacteria; phylum Pseudomonadota; class Alphaproteobacteria; order Rhizobiales; family Hyphomicrobiaceae; genus Hyphomicrobium_B. Next base: position 6,050 of record DATLJG010000317.1, read on the forward strand.
TTTTTGCAGAGGTCTTGCGGATGCCAGATGAACTGCTCGTTTCGGGCGACGATGCCGGTCAACCGATGCAGAATCGCGCCGTGACGGCTTTGCAGTTCGGAAAGATCCGCGGCCGTTTGAACCTTCAATTCATTGGGCCACGGTTTCGAACCCACCGAATAAATTTCGATCGAGAGTTCGTTGATGATTTCGCTGTGCCAGAATATCGCATCTTCAATCGTGTGTGCATCTAGCGCGCGTTCGCAGCACTTCTGGAGATGACTTCGGTAGTCCAATCTGTGCCTCGGAAATGCTTCGTGGGGATGCGCCGCCGCCTGCTCAGGATGACGTGCTCGCCATGAGGATTGCTTCGCCGCGAGAGCGCTCAACAGATCCCTAAGTTTCTTCGCGTTCTTCATCCACGCATGACTCTCGCCCGGGCCTTCCAACGAATGACCGGGCTTCAAAGGCTTGGGGTGGTTCTCAGACGCCGACACTGGACGGTCTCCCTTAACGCCCAATGATGTCATGACGCGCGACTTGCGGGATTGGTTCCCTTCAGCTTTCAAATCTCATGTGTTGCATAGGCTTGCGGGGGATCTTGTTTGTTAAGGGTGGGTTCACCCATTTGAACCCGCCGTTCCTCAGCCGCAGTGATCGTTGGCGGGAGCTTCTCGGCCCGGCGGGAGTTGTCGTCATTGCTTGGCTTGGAGGCGCCAGCCGGAAACGTTTCAATTCGTTTGCGCTTTTCGTGCTGGCGCGGGTGCGGAGATGGCGTGCCCATTTGGTATCGGGGTCGATAGACCCGCGATTAATGCTACCATGCGACGAAACGATCCCAGCTATTCGCGCGCTTGCACGATATAGCCCGCACGTCATATTCCGTGGCGATAGGGCTGCGCGCTTGCTTCGCGGCCATCGAACATAAAGCAACTTTTGACGTCGGACGACCTGGCGGCCACAAGCAAACGAGGGACGAATGCAGGACGCATCTTCCAGGGCGCCGCAAGGAAAGCCTCAAGCGAAAAAGAGCGCAAAAGTGCAGCAAGAGCAAAAAAGTCCCGCCAAAGCCAACACCCAGAACGGAACCCCGGCAACGGCTGCCAAGCCTAGCTTCATCCGGAGTTGGCCCGGAATTGCGACCGTTGTGATGACGGTCGCCGTTATCGCTGCCGCTTATTTCTATTGGCGGCATGCAACGCTCTATCCCTCGACGGATAACGCTTATGTGCAGGCCAACATCGTACAAATCGCGCCGCTAACATCGGGCCTCGTTACCGAGGTCAACGCCAAGGAATTTTCGCACGTCAAAGCCGGCGATGTGTTGGTGCAGCTCGATCCTGCACCGTTTGACGCCGCGGTGAAAGGCGCCGAAGCACGCTTGACGCTCGCGAAGGAACAGGCAACGGGCGCCGCCGCACAATCTCCTGTCGCAAAGGCCAATGTCGATCAGGCGCAAGCAGGCGTCGATCAGGCGAAACTCGAACGCGATCATGCGACAATCAAGGCACCGGTCGATGGGATCATCGGCAAGGTGCGCGTCCGCCCCGGATCTATCGCGAAAGCGGGTATGAGCCTCTTTCCGCTGATCGACACGTCGCGATGGTGGGTCGATGCGAATTTCAAAGAAACCGATCTTGCGCGGATCGAGCCTGGACAGAAGGCGACGATAGCTATCGACCTTTTTCCATCGCGTGAATTCGAAGGCGAAGTTCAGTCCGTCAGCCCGGCAAGCGGTTCATCCTTTTCCTTGCTGCCGTCTGAGAATGCCACCGGGAGTTGGGTGAAGACGACGCAACGTTTTCCGGTGCGAATTTCGCTGACCTTGAAACCCGACGATCCGGAGTTGCGCATCGGCGCTTCGGCGACGGTTACGGTCGATACCACAAACAAGGATGCGGGCAGTGGCGCCCAGTGACCCCGCCTCTGAAACAACTGCCAGCAAAGTTCTAACCGCGACGGCTGTCCTTCTCGCCGTCTTGATGGTCATCCTCGATATGACCGTCGTCAACGTCGCGTTGCCCCACATGATGGGCGCACTTGGCGCGACGCCCGATCAGATCACCTGGGTTCTCACATCCTACATCGTCGCGGAAGCCGTCGTCATTCCGACCAGCGGCTTTCTCGCCGGGCGCTTTGGGCGCAAGCGCGTCATTCTGGTGAGCGTTGCAGGCTTCGTGGTTGCATCCATGCTCTGCGGGCAAGCCGAAACCCTGGCTCAGATGGTCATCTTCCGGCTTCTGCAAGGCGCGTTCGGCGCGGGCGTCGTTCCCCTTTCGCAGGCCATCATGGTCGATACGTTCGAGGCGAAAAACCGCGGCAAAGCGATGGCCATCTGGGGTATCGGCATTCTCCTTGGGCCGATCATGGGACCGACGGTCGGTGGCTTCATAACGGACCATCTTGGCTGGCGGTGGGTGTTTTACATCAACTTGCCGATCGGCATTATCAATCTGGCGCTGATCATGGCCTACCTCAAGCAGACGCCGCGCACGGCGGCCGTCGCGGATTGGATCGGCGCGCTATTGCTCGCAATCGGTGTCGGCAGTCTTCAGATGCTGCTCGACCGAGGCAATGGCGACGGCTGGCTGGAGTCGAACTTCATCATCGCGCTGATTGTTATTTCTCTGGCCTGCCTCATCGCCTTTACGATCCGGAGCTTCCGCCGGCCCGACGCTATTTTGCGCCTCAGTCTGCTAAAGGACCACAATCTCGCGACCGCGACCTTCATGATCATGGCCTTTGGCGTCGGGATGCTCAGCACCATCGCGCTGCAGCCTCTCTTTCTCGAACACCTGCTCGGGTATCCCGCGAGCACGGCCGGATTGGTCATGGCTCCGCGCGGCATCGCCGTGGCTATGGGCATGGTGTTCGTTGCGACAACGATCAACCGTTTCGAGCCCCGTTGGCTGGTTTTGATCGGACTGACGCTTGCCGCCGCGGGAACCTACGCGACGACCTGGTACAACCTCGACGTCGA
>DATLJG010000318.1:0-2825 GCA_035538995.1 Hyphomicrobium sp.
CCGAGACAGGCGCAAAGGCGCAGAATCGTCCCGGTATTCTGGGCGATATCCGGCTGATAGAGCGCTAAGCGCATATAAGAAAATCCTTGGTTGCGGATAATTAAATTGAACGTTTCCGAGTTGGTTCGATGATGCGCCAAATTGCCTCTCGCACTTTGGCGCAGCCGCGCTTGAGGATGAGCCCAAACGCTGTCAGAACGGTTCTAAAGGGATGAAGAAAACCGGGGGTTGACGCGAGGCGGGCAGAAGGACGGAAGCAAACCGTCTCGCACCGGGCGTGTCCCAATCTCCAGTGGTTCCCAATTGCTTCAAACTGGAGGCACCGTGACAGTTGACGCATCCGAGCCGGATCGCCGGGATTTTCTGGTGATCGCGGGTAATGCATTCGCCGCAGTCGGCGCCGCTTCGTTGCTTTGGCCGTTCATCCAGCAGATGAACCCGGACGCCGGCACCAAGGCGCTCTCCTCAATCGATGTCGATCTGGCGCCCGTCAAAGAGGGGCAGGCGATTACGGTGATGTGGCGCGGCAAGCCGATTTTCGTGCGCAACCGCACGAAGGCCGAAATCGAGTCGGCCGTGAATGTCGACGTGAAGAACCTTCCAGACGGCCTTGCCCGAAACGAAAATCTCCCCACCGACGATCCCGCAACGGATGCGAACCGCACGACCAAAGGCCACGAAAACTGGATCATTATCATCGGCATCTGCACGCACTTGGGCTGCATTCCGAAGGGCCAGGCTTTTGGCGACGAGCGAGGTGAATTCGGCGGCTGGTTCTGTCCCTGCCACGGTTCGCAGTACGATACCGCAGGCCGTATCCGCAAAGGTCCGGCTCCCCGAAACATGGAAGTGCCGCCCTACGCCTTTACGTCGGACAGCAAAATCAAAATCGGCTAGGGAGCGAGCGAACAATGAGTGGTCATACCTCGACCTATGAGCCGACGTCGCGCTGGGGTAAGTGGTTCGACGAGCGCCTGCCGATCGCACGCATGATGCATGGGCAGTTCGTAGATTTTCCGACGCCGCGCAATCTCAATTACCTTTGGACGTTTGGCGGCATTCTGACGTTCATCCTCGGGGCCCAGATCATCACGGGCGTCATCCTCGCGATGCACTATCAGCCGAGCGCCGCCGGGGCCTTCGATTCCATCGAGCACATTCGCCGCGACGTGAATTACGGCTGGATGATCCGCAATTTCCACGCCGTCGGCGCTTCGATGTTCTTCTTCGCGGTCTACATCCATATCTTCCGCGGCCTCTATTACGGATCGTATAAGGCGCCGCGCGAAGTCCTTTGGATTCTCGGCGTCATCATCATGCTGTTGATGATGGCGACGGCCTTCATGGGCTACTCGCTGCCATGGGGCCAGATGAGCTTCTGGGGCGTGACGGTTATCACGAACCTGTTCTCGGCTCTCGATACGATCATCAACGGCCTCGGCACCGCGATCGTCGAGTGGCTATGGGGCGGCTATTCGGTGTCGGGAACGACGCTGAACCGCTTCTTCTCGCTGCATTACCTGTTGCCGTTTGTCCTGACCGGAGTCGTCGCGCTGCATCTCTGGGCCTTGCACACGGCGGGGCAGAACAATCCCACTGGCCTCGATCTTAAGCAGCCGAGCGACTCCGTTCCGATGCATCCCTACGCGACGTCCAAGGATGCCGTCGGCCTTTTCGCTTTCCTCATTATCTTCGCCTGGTTCGTGTTCTTCGTGCCGGATTACCTCGGGCATGCCGACAATTATATCGAGGCGAACCCGCTGGTGACACCGCCGCACATCGTGCCGGAATGGTATTTCCTGCCGTTCTACGCGATCCTCAGGTCGTTCACGAGCACGTTCCTCTGGATCATCCCGCTCGGACAGTACGCGAAGCTCTGCGGCGTCATCGCGATGTTCTCCGCCGTCATCATCATCGCATTCGTGCCGTGGCTCGATACGTCGCGCGTGCGTTCGGCGAAGTACCGGCCGATCTTCAAATGGTTCTTCTGGTTCTTTGTGTTCACCTGCCTCGCGCTCGGCTATCTCGGATCGAGACCGGCGGAAGGCGTGTATGTCATGTGGGCGCAGATCTTCACGGTCTTCTACTTCCTCTTCTTCCTTGTCGTCATGCCGATCGTCGGTTTGATCGAAACGCCCAAGAAGCTACCGCGCTCGATCACGGATGCGGTGCTTGGCGGCAACGCGGCATTGCCTAGTGGCGCTGCCGCGTCACCTGAAACACGCTGAGCGGGGAGAAAGAAATGAGCACACGTTTCTCTCACGCATTGGCCGCTGCCGTCGCAGCGTTGGTGCTGGCACCTGGCCTCGCGGTTGCTGAAGACGCCGGCCACCACGAGATCCCGCGTCAGAACTGGTCGTTCTCCGGTTTCACCGGTCAGTTCGACAAGGCACAGCTCCAGCGTGGATTTCAGGTCTACAAGGAAATCTGTTCGAACTGCCACAGCCTGAAGCGCATCGCGTTTCGCAACCTCGTCCAGCCCGGCGGACCCGAGTTCCCCGAAGCTGCGGTGAAGGCGCTGGCCGCCGAGTGGCCGAACAAGATCACCGACGGCCCGAACGACGAGGGCAAGATGTTCGAGCGCCCGGCGAGGCTTTCGGACCCCATTCTCGGCCCCTACAAGAACGACCAGGAAGCCCGCGCCGCGCAGAACGGCGCCTTGCCGCCCGATCTGTCGCTGATGGCACGGGCCCGGGACGTCGAGCGCGAGTCCCCTTGGTACATCCATCCGTTCCTGATGCTCGGAGATATCCTGAAGGGCTATCAGGAAGGTGGCGCCGACTACATCCACGCTTTGATGACGGACTTCAAAGAACCGCCCGCCG
>DATLJG010000319.1:0-2607 GCA_035538995.1 Hyphomicrobium sp.
GAAAGACGCTCGCCGGCGTCGGACATCGCCGCTGTCGTCTCGGTCATGTTGTCCGTGCCGAAAACGCGGACAACGCGATCCCGCAGATCCTTGTATTGCATCAGCAGGAACAGGGTGAAAAGAAACGTCAGCGCCGCCTGCGTCAGCGGTTCGGCAAGAATTTCAATGCCTCGCCAAGCGCCCAAACCGGTGTCTTGCGCGACGACCACCTTTGATTGAGCCTTCGCATCGGGGTCCGGCGTTGTTGATGGCGATGTATCGACGCCCAGCTTGAGCTCGCGGTCGATCATCTGCTGATACGTTTCGACGGCGTCGATCGCCCGGCTAACGACGCCGCTCGGAACCGAGCTGCCGACGACCGCGTGAACTTTCTCCACCACATTCGATCGGTAAGCCGGGAGATCGGCCGCCAAAGACAAAAGCTGGGAACTGAGCGCCACGGAGGCGCCGAGCAGCAGCCCGGTGACGACAACGATCACCGACGAAACGGCCAGCCACTCAGGAAGGGAATGCCGCTCCAGCCAACGGACGACGGGCACCAATATGAAGCAGGCGATGACTGAAACCGCCAGCGGGACCAGGATCGACCGCCCGAGAACAAGCGTTGCGATCAGAATCGCAGCCACGATCAGCGCCGCCGATACTGTACGAAGTGAATTAGCCAGAAGCGGCATCTGTCGATTTCCTCGGAGCTACGCATATGAACACGCTCGCCCGGTGCCTTGTTCCCGTCGCCCTCGACTCGCCACCCGGCGCTGTCTATCCGCGACACGGAAGACCTCCGCCGGAATCCGCGGCAGAGAAAGCACGCTTGCCTCACTGCCGTCTGGCAACGGCCGAACTTCCGATTGACGCTCGACGTTCAGAACGCCAATCCAGGCCGCAGAAAACATTCACCGAATCAATGTCCGGCGGAGCTAATGCAAATTTCGGAGCTTGAGATTGCGGGATTGAAGCTCATCATCCCGCGCCGTTTTGACGACCGACGCGGCTACCTGTCGGAAGTTTATAACGCGCGCACCGTGAAAGACGCCGGGATCGAGGATCATTTCGTTCAAGACAATGTCTCTGTGTCCGTCCATGCCGGCACAATTCGCGGCCTGCATTTTCAAGCCGAGCCACACGCCCAAGCCAAGCTGGTCAGAGTCGCTCGCGGACGGATCTTCGATGTGGCCGTCGATTTGCGCCGGTCTTCGCCCACATATGGCCGCCACGTCACCCTCGAGCTTTCGCGCGAAAACTGGGCGCAACTCTACGTACCCAGCGGCTTCGCGCACGGCTTTTGCACGTTGGAGCCCGACACGGAAGTCATTTACAAGGCTTCGAATTTCTACGCGCCGCAGGCCGAGGGCGGCGTGCTCTGGTCGGACCCCGATCTGGCAATCGACTGGCCCGTCAAGGCGGCGGACGCAATCCTCTCCGACAAGGATTCGCGGTTACCTCTTCTCGCGAATACGGATATAGCGTTCTAGAACAAACGCGATTTCTTGGGGGAGGGGCGCGTATGCGAGTCATCATCACGGGAGGCGCAGGCTTCATCGGATCGGCGCTGGTTCGCCATCTGGTGCTGCAACGTGGTTGGAACGTCACCAATGTTGATAAGCTAACCTACGCGGCCAATCCCAAGTCGTTGGCGCCTGTCGCCGATCACCCGAATTATCGCTTCATCCGAGCGGACATCTGCGACGCGGAAGCAATGGATGCCGTCTTCGCCGAATGCACCCCCGGCGCGGTCATGCACCTCGCGGCCGAGACGCACGTCGATCGCTCGATCAATAGCCCTGCCGAGTTCATCAGAGCCAACGTCGTTGGCACGCACATCCTGCTCGAAGCCGCGCGACGCTACTGGTCGGATCTCCGGGATACGGCGCGAAGCAGTTTTCGCTTCCTTCATGTATCGACGGATGAAGTTTACGGGAGCCTCGCCCCCGGCGAGTTCTTCGTCGAGACTACGGCTTATGACCCGCGCTCGCCCTATTCCGCCAGCAAGGCGGCGGCGGACCATTTGGTCAGCGCTTGGCACGCGACGTACGGCCTGCCCACGTTGATCAGTAACTGCTCCAACAATTACGGCCCCTACCAGTTTCCCGAAAAGCTCATTCCGCTCGTCATCCTGAACGCGCTCGACGGCAAACCCCTGCCCGTCTATGGCGACGGACGCCAAGTGCGCGATTGGCTCTTCGTCGATGACCACGTCAACGCCCTGGCGCAGATTGTCGAGCGCGGCCGCATCGGCCAGACCTACAACATCGGCGGACGCGCCCCGATGGAGAACATCGCCGTCGTGGAGCACATCTGCGACGCAATCGATGCGCTCCGTCCCTCTCGCCATCCGCGACGTCGGCTCATCACGCACGTCGAGGATCGCCCCGGTCACGATCGCCGCTATGCGATCGATCCCTCAAAGATTGAAGCGGATCTGGGCTGGCGCGCTGAACAATCGTTCGCCTCGGGCATTGCGGTAACCGTGCGCTGGTACCTGGAGAATGAAACGTGGTGGCGGCCGCTCCGCGAGCAGGTTTATTCAGGCGCACGGCTCGGCCTCCTCGCATCCGAGGCAAGGAACACAGCTGATGCGAGACCTGCGGAAAGCGTAGCGTGACACCG
>DATLJG010000320.1:0-19064 GCA_035538995.1 Hyphomicrobium sp.
CTCAAATACTTCAAAGCGTCGGTCGGCAAATACGCCAAGGTCGTGACCGCCGACACCACCGAAGCCGCACTTAAAATTCTTGAATCCGAAGGTGACGCGATTTCGGTTGTGGTGAGCGACGAACGCATGCCCCGCGACAGCGGCGTGTCGTTCTTGAGCGACGTCCGAAAATCGTGGCCGTCCACCGTCCGCATCCTGACGAGCGCCTACGCCAACATCGACCTGCAGCAGGCCATCAACGGCGCCGCCATTCACCGCTTCGTACCGAAGCCCTGGAACCTGGATGAGCTGTGCGAAGCCATGAAGGAAGCTCTGCAGGCTGAGCGAGCGCAGGAAGCTCAATCATTTCATCCGACCGGGCCCGGCGAGGCCGAATGCGCCAGCATCGAATTGCTCGCCGTTTTGACCCGCGAGCTCGTCCAGCCGCTCCAAACGCTCGAACGCGATGCCTTGGCGTTGAAGATGAACGGCCGCGCCAGCCTGACGCCGGCGCCACACGGCCAGTCGCAGAGCGAAACCTGGTCGGCGCAATTGCGCGCCGGAAAGATCGCCGCGGCCGCCGACCGAATTCACAGGAACGTCTCCTATTGCCGGGAGCTGGCGGAACCGATCGCGGCGTTGGCGGTGAGCCTTTGCGAACCTGCAGCAGCCCTCACCTACTCGATGGCCGAAACAGCTTCGGAAGTACTCGACAAAGTTGCACAGGCATCGCCTAGAAAATTTATCGCGCTGGACGCCAGTGATGACTTCGAATATCGCGCCCCCAAGCAAATCATCGTGCTGGTGCTCACGACCGTCCTGCAACGCGCGGTGGAGCGCGCATACGGCACGCACTCGGACATCACAGTCGAGTTGCGCTCCAGCATCGGCTACAATGACGTTGTCGTGACCTCTGCCGCCCCGGAAGGTGAAAAATTCTCGGCCTCCAATGATAGCGGCCGGGTAGCGCGAAGTGCGCTTTGGGCTTTTGGCGGCGAACTGTTGCATTCGCACAACATCGCAGCGGCGACCGAAACGACGTGTCTTCGGCTTCCGAAAGCGCCACGCGATCAGGCCCGCCCAAGCCATTAACAAAACTTAAAAAATCATCTAAACGAGATCTTAATCAGACGCACCATAATTGAACACATGTGGTAAGGTTGATGCTACAGGCCACATGTCAGTTATGGGGAGCGGATCATTGCGTATCGAGCGAGATATCGACCGCACGGTCTCCTTTAGAAGTAGCCAGGGGGCTATCGTCCGGGGCACGCTCAGCAAGCTCTCACGACGAAATATAGTTTTCGAGATTTACAACCCTTTCTCGCCTATCCAGACGAGCGAAGTGTTGAGCGATCTCAGGGTGCGGCGCGGCAAAAACATCGTCTACGAGGGCGATGCCGTCGTCACCGGCGTGGTCACGACCAGCATTTTGGTCGTCGTCTCCGCGACGCTCGTGAACAACTGGTCTGCTGTCGACTCGATCGTCTCCGAACCGGCCGGATTGAAGTCGGAAGTCGAACGATTTGTCGGCGATTGGGAACGGCTCAACAAGCTCGACCCGAATTACCAGCTCAAGGTCGCGGACCTGAGATCATTCCTGACCGATCTGAGCTTCTGGCTCGATCAGGTCGATCTCGCCGTCGAAGGTGAGCCCGGCACGACGCCCATGCTCCTCGACGCCGAACGCTTCGAAGAGATCAGAGGCCCCGTGATGCCGCGTCTAACCGCGCTGTTCATGGAGCTTGAAGAAGCCTGCCGCCAGCTTGATGTCGATGAGATCGAAAATCACAAGCAGCTTGCCCAACGCGATCTGCTGCCGCTGATGATGGCCTCGCCGTTTTTCAATCGCGTCTACTCCAAGCCCCTCGGCTATGCCGGCGATTATGAAATGGTCAACATGATGTTCCGCAAGGAGCGAAGCGGCAAGACGACCTACGCACAGATCGTCAACGATTGGCTGCTGAACGGCGGCCCGCCGGAGGCCCATCGGAATCGCATCTTCATGCTCGAGAAAATGCTCGAGAGTGCCGCCGAGGAAGCCCGCGTTACGAACCACTGCCCCCGCATTCTCAATGTCGGGTGTGGGCCGGTCCAGGAACTGCAGTTGTTCATCGGCAAGAACGAAGCCGCCGGTCGCTTTTCATTCGATCTGCTCGACTTCAACGCCGAGACCCTCGCCTACGCCAAGAAGCAGATCGAATTGATTACGGCTGACCGCAGGGAAGCACCGAAGGTCACCTATATCCTCAAGACGGTGCAGGAACTTTTGCGCCAGGCGATCGAAATGCCGGCAAATTCTCAAAGTTACGATATCATCTACTGCGCCGGCCTGTTCGACTACCTCTCCGATCGCGTTTGCGCGAAGCTCGTCAAGCTGTTCTACCAGTGGTGCGAACCGGGCGGCCGTGTCGTTGTTACAAATGTGCATTCCTCCAATCCCGTGAAAGGGTTGATGGAACACGTCATGGAATGGCACTTAGTGACCCGTGACGAGTCGGATATGCTACGATTGGCGCCCGATCCGGACGCGGCCAAAATATACACGGATGAGACCGGCATTAACGTCTTCCTCGAGCTCGTTAAGCCGTCAACTTAGATTGAATGGACGATAAGCTAGACCTTCGACAGGCCTTTGAAGCCGAAGAGCACGAGCTTCGATTAAGGCAGTCGAAGGTTGCCTGTATATTGGGTATCGTCCTTATCCCGGCGGGCATCACGCTCGACTTCATCACCTACCCTGCACAGATCGTCGCGCTAACAGGCATCCGGCTCGTCGCCGCCGGCCTGATCGCCGTCATCTATGCGCTGCACTTCGGAAACAGAACGGCCGTACACGTCCGCTATCTCACGATGGCCGGCCTGCTGATCGCGGTTGCGTCGATCGCTTCGATGATCGCGATCACGGACGGCGCTCAATCGACCTACTACAATGGCCTGTTTCTCATTCTGTTCGCTGTCGGCGTGCTGGCTCCGATGCAGCCCTTCGAGGCGACGCTGCTCTGCATTTCGACGCTCGTCATCTACATCATCGGTTGTTCGATGGTTCCGCACTCGGAACTGATGCGCAACACGCTCCTCAACAATTTGTATTTCCTGGTCCTGACCTGCATCATCTCGGTCACGGCCGTCCACTTCAATTATCGTCGCCGCTTCAACGAATTCCGGTTGAAGTTCAGGCTGGCGGCCCAGCATCAGGAACTGTCCGCTCTCGATCGCCTGAAATCGCAATTCTTCGCCAACGTCAGCCACGAGCTTCGCACGCCGCTGACGCTCATTCTCGCCCCCGTTGAAAAGCTCAAGACCGACGTCGCCTCTCTCGGCGGTCCGGCTCAAGAGCTTCTTGAGGTCATCGAGAACAATGCGCTCCGGCTGTTGCGCCTCGTCAATGACATTCTAAGTCTTATTCGTCTCGAAGAAGGCCGCGCCTCACTGGCCAAGAAGTCGATCGACATGGCGCACTTCCTCAGCCACACGACGGCTTCGATGAAGCATCTTGCGGCAATGAAAGGCATCGGCCTGGAGTTCGCCGAACCGCAAGGCGACCTTCACGTCAATGCCGATCCCGATGCCCTCGAAAAGATCGTCGGCAACGTCATTGCCAACGCCATAAAATTCACGCCGCCCGAAGGCCGTATCGATGTTTCCGCGGCGCACGAAGGCGACATGGTGACGGTGCGGATTTCCGATACCGGCATCGGCATTCCGGCCGAGCAACTGCCGCATATTTTCGATCGCTTCTATCAGGTCGATGGGTCCGCGACCCGCCGGCATCAAGGCTTGGGTCTTGGCTTGGCCCTCGTCCGCGAACTGCTGACGCGGCACGGCGGCGACGTCACGGCATCGAGCGATTCCGGGCACGGCACGACATTTGTTTTACGGATTCCTCACGCCCAATACGATACCCAAGACGACATGGGACAATCCGAGCCGACACCGGACCGCTTGGCGAACGACCCCTTGCGAACCTTCGATCGCAAGGCCACCGCCCACGCCCTGACGGCTCCCGAGCCGATGCCCGCGAGCCCGCCCATCGAGAATGCCGCCCCCCCATCCGCCGACGACCGGTCCAAGCTGCCGCTTCTGCTCATCGTCGACGACGAACCCGATATGCGTCGCTATCTGGCGACAATGCTGCGCGAAACCTATCGTGTCATCGAAGCCGGAGATGGCATCGCCGCGCTCGAAAAGGCGCGCGCCGCGCTCCCCGACCTCATCCTGCTCGATGTGATGCTGCCGGGCGTCAGCGGTCTGGAAGTTTGCAAGAGCCTGAAAGAACGCTCCGAAACACGCGCGATGAAAATTATCGTCCTGACGGCGCGTGCGGACGAAGACGCAAAAATCGTCGCCCTGAAGAACGGCGCCGACGATTTCCTTCTCAAGCCGTTCAGCGGCCTCGAAGTTCGCTCGCGCATCTCCAATCTGATCCGCGCCGCACAGCTCGAACGCGATCTCCAAAGCACCAACGTCGAGCTGAAGCAAAGCCTCAAGCAATTGCGCGAGACGGAGGCCGCCCTCGTTCAAAACGCCCGCCTGAGCGCCCTCGGCACGATGGCCGCCGGCCTCCTCCACGAAATTGGCAATCCGTTGAATTTCATGGGCACCGCGCTGCAGCTCGCCGCTCGCGACCCGACCATCCAGGGCGATCCCGACACCGCCGATACCATGCGCGACATTCAGGCGGGCTATGACCGGATTCACCGCGTCGTGACCGATCTTCGCGGATTTACCGCGCCCCAGAAGCCTGAACATCCGCGGCCCTTCCCGATCGAAGGAGCCATCGATCATGCGCTTCGTTTTACGGCACACGTTCAGAAAGGAATAAACATAAAGCGCGATGTCGCGGTCAACGGAACCGTGTTCGGATCGCAGTCGACGATCACACAGGTGCTGGTCAACCTGATCGCCAATGCCGTCGCCGCGGTTCGCACGGTCGAAGACCGGCGCCAACCCGAGATCAGAATCAGCTCATGGATTGAGGGCGAGCAGCTTTTCGTTTCAGTTCGGGACAACGGCACCGGCATTGATCCGAAAATCCAAAGCCAGATCTTCGATCCCTTCTTCTCGACCAAGGATGTCGGCGAGGGAATGGGCCTCGGATTGGCCGTCAGCCACCGGATTATAGCTAATCATGGTGGTTCACTGAGTGTTAAGAGTTCCCTTGGAGAGTGGACCGAGTTCCGTTTCAATTTGCCTCTGGCTTCAGAGAAAGAAGATCAGGTCCCTCATGGACTCGTTTCGTACTGATCAACCTGTTGAGATTCTGATCGTCGACGACGAGCCTCAGGCGGTAAAGTATTTCAAAAAAGCATTTGGCACCAAATACGATGTGCTGACGGCGACAAGCGCCGACGAGGCCGAAGCCCTCGTCCTCTCCGGCAACCACAACATCGGTCTCGTCATCACCGACCAGCGGATGCCCGGGCGCAGCGGCGTCAGCTTGCTCAACCGCATTCGCGACGAGCGGCCCGACATCATACGGATGCTCACGACGGCTTACGCCGATCTCGATAGCGCCATCGATGCCGTCAACAAGGGCGAGATCCTCCGCTATATCTCGAAGCCGTGGGATCTCCGCGTCCTCGAAGCCGAGATCGATCAGGCCATCACGTTCTATCTGCTGAAAAGCGAATACGACATGCTTCTGCGCGACAAGCTGAGCGCGCTGCATCGGACCCTTCTTCGCGACCGCATGAACGGCCTTGCCGTCATGGCGGGCACGCTGCCGTACAACAACGCCCCGTTGACGATGTACCAGTACCTGAAGGACGCGCTGGCCGAAACGGCGTGGCGCCCCGGTGTTCAGAAGCAATGGTCACAGCTTCGCGTCCAGGATCACTGGCGCATTCCGGTCGAGGAAACGCAGCGCGCGATCGACCTGACCGAAGATCTGATGGATCACGCATTCCTCGCCGGCAACGATACCGGCTCAGGCGCCGATCTGCTGCTCATCGCGCAGGAGTGCGCCCGCGCCATCAACGAGGAATATGGCAGCCAGGATATCCGCGTAACGAGCGACCAGGACAAGATCGTCGTTCCGGTGAATGTCTACGCCGTGCAGTCGATGATGCAGCGCGTGATGGAACCGATGCGGCGTTGGATTGCGCCGGGCAGCACGCTGCAGATCGATCTCACCCGCAATGCCGACGGAGAAGCGAGCATCCGTTTCGAGGCGCGCAATTGCGAACCCGGCAGGGCCATGCAGGATTCGGTGCTGTTCAGCCCCGCCTTCCAGACGATTTCCAAGAGTGCCAGCGATCTGCTGAAGGCCTTCCTCGCCATCGGCCATATCGGCGGCCGTATCAGCTCACCGCCGATGGAAAACGGCTATAAGCAAATTCAAGTCAGCTTGCCGGCGCGCAACGTGTCAGAGCAAAAGGACGCAACGGCGTTCCCGAAAGAATGGGTCCAGGAACTGAGCGCCGACTACGAAAAGTGGGTGCTCGGCACGCTCGACATGGCAGCCTGACGCGACCAGATCTTTAGCCATTGTTTATGTTGGCCTTTATGGCAACCGGTGCCGCTGCGCAGCGGTGCCTGGCCGTGCCAAAAGGTCTCGAAAACCTTGTGGACCTCGCCTTAGCCTCCTAGTTCCTAAACAGATGAAGCCGTTTGGCGCGCGCCGGCGGCATTTGCGGCCCTGATGCCGCCGCGAAGCAGCGATAATGCCTTCTGGCGGCTACTCGATTTCTGTTCAGTGGACCGCACTCCCCCTTGCACAAGCTGCGCGCAAGCCGCAGCGTGTGGAACTGCTTCACGCATTTCGGGGATCTGATAGCGCAGGCGCGACGAGTCGAACTCAAACGCCATTTGTCTGCGCTGCGACGGCGAGCACGAGAGAGGGATCTTTATGACGGCCCACGTTTTGCTGAAAGACGAATTCCTGTTGAGCGGAATTCTGTCGAGGCAACGCGATGCATTCTTTCGCGAAGGCGCCCCCTCCCTCGCACAACGCAAAGCCGATCTGCGCAAATTGAAAACGGCGGTGCTCACGCGACGTTCGGAAATCGAAAAGGCCGTCAGCACCGACTTCGGAAATCGCTCGTTTTACGAAACGCGGATCATGGAGCTGGCGCCCGTGATCCAAACCATCAACTATCTCCGGCGCAACCTGCGCACATGGATGCGTCCCGAGCGCCGCCGGGTCTCCTTGCATTTCGCCTCGGGCCGCGCGTCGGTCGTTCATCAGCCTCTCGGCGTCGTCGGTATCGTTTCGCCCTGGAATTACCCGCTATCCCTCGCGTTGATCCCGCTGGCCACGGCACTGGCTGCCGGCAATCGCGTCATGCTCAAGCCGTCGGAACTGGCTCCGAACACCACGGCGCTTCTCAAATCCCTTTTGCAGGATTTGTACTCTGAGGATCAGGTCGCCGTGGTCACCGGCGGCCCCGAGACCGGAGCCATGTTCGCCGGTCTGCCGTTCGATCATCTGGCCTTCACGGGAAGCACGACGGTCGGCCGCTCCGTGATGAAGAAGGCTGCTGAAAATCTCGTGCCGATCACGCTGGAGCTTGGCGGCAAATCTCCCGCCGTTGTCGGGCCGGGAGCCGACATGGCAGCGGCAGCGACCAGCATTGCCTATGGCAAGCTGGCAAACGCCGGACAGACCTGCATCGCACCCGACTACGTTCTGCTTCCCGAAGACGGTGCCGAGGCATTTCTCAATTCCTATCGGAATGCTGTCTGCAAACTTTTCCCCGAAGGCGTGCGCGGCAAAAACTATACGTCCATCATCGATACACGCCACGTCACGCGCCTGCGCGACCTTGTCGAGGACGCACGCCGGAAAGGCGGCCGTATCGTCGAGATTGCGCCGGGTGCGCTGGCGCATGTCGGCGACCGAAAGTTCACACCCACGGTCATTCTCGATGTGACGGATGACATGACGGTGATGCGGGAGGAGATTTTCGGCCCCATTCTACCGATCGTGACGTATCGCGACATCGACGACGCCATCGCCTACGTCAACGGACGGCCGCGCCCCCTGGCGCTCTACTACTTCGGCCGAAACGGAGAGAGCCGCCGCAAGGTTCTCGAACGAACGACGTCCGGTAACGTCACGGTCAACGACACGTTGATGCACTATGTGCAGAACGATCTGCCGTTCGGCGGCATCGGCGAAAGCGGCATGGGCGCTTATCACGGCCGAGAGGGCTTCAAGACCTTCAGCCACGCCAAGGGAATTTTCGAACAATCGCGCTGGAATCTCGGCGGGCTGCTGCGCCCGCCATTCCGTCGGATCACCAATACGGCGATCCGATACCTCTGCTGGTGACAAGCCGGGGAAGTCCCCGCCTGCGCGAGACCAATCACGGTCCCATGCAGCTATTCTCGTAATCGGTCGCTTCCTTCGACTTCGCCTCATGCGAGGCTGGCCGCCCTCGGCCCATCGCGCCGTCCGAGCGGGCCCTGAGGTACACGTAGATGTCGTCGAGATAGCACATCACGTTCTTGTTCGTGCCGAAGGCCGGCATCACCAGCGTTTGCGCCGTGTTGACGTCCTGCTTGCCTCCGGAAACGATGCCGGCAAAGTCCGAATAGTCCAGCGATTTGAGCGCCTGCGTCAGATCGGGCCCGAAACTGGACCCGGCCCCATCCGGCCCATGACAAACGTCGCAGGTGCCGTTGAAGCGGCGATAGCCTGAGAACGTGTACCAGTCGACTTTGCCGTCTGGACCGATCTTGTAGGTCGGATCGCCTTTGGCGTCGAAATACTTGCCGCCCTCTTTCTTGACGGCTTTCGAACTCGCGGGAATTGCGGCATTCGCGACCCCGGCGCCGCAGAACATCAAGAAGGCCAAACCCGCTAATACGCGACAGAAGTGAGACGAGATCATCAGTATCTCCAATTCTTGACAAGGCACGCGCGTGCGTCCGGCACGAACAGCCGGATGCGCGCTTGCAAGTGAAGGACGTCAGGGGATTGGCCCTGGGAAGAGGCGAATTGGAAACCAAAGGCAGCTTGTCGAAGTCCGGCAGCGGCGATCGAGTTTGCCAGTCGCGACATATCGTTGACGCGAGACGCAGGAGTTTTGTTCCGGAATTGGCTATTTACATTCGTGTAATGTCAGCGAAAAACAGGAATGTGATGCGGCACCGTTGGCGCTAAGCCGCGCGTGCCGGCGCCGCCGCATTCGGACGAACCGAATTCATGATCGGAAAAGGAAATGTCGTGTCAGAAACTGTCGTAAGAGTCATATGCGCCATCGGCCAGTCCGGCCAATTAGGACTCAACGGTGTTCTACCGTGGGAAGGAAACCCCGGGCACGAATACGTCGCGGACGTCGCGCGCTTTTTCGACATCACACGCGGCCATGTGCTGCTCGCGGGCCCGAAGACGATCGCCAGCGTACCCAAGTTCGCATTTGCCGATCGCACGATCGATGTTCTGCGTTCGCACATGGACCCCGATCAGGTTTTGAAAAAATACGCCGGCCGCGTTGTCTTCATCGGCGGCGGCCCGCCTGTGTGGGATATTTATGCGCGCTACGTCAGCCATTGGGACGTTACGCGCCTGCCCTACGACGGCCCTGCCGACCGCTGGTTCAATCCCGCATGGCTGACGTGCGGCGCGCATCAGCAGCGATAACGAGCACCACGCGAAACCTACAAAAATTTTGAGGCGGCACAAACGGGCCGCCTCTCAAAACATCGAACGCTATTGTCATGCGAAGCGGCGATCAGTGCCGCTTCTCGTTGAACGTAAATTCGAAATCGTCATTGATGTTCTGCGTGGCCTGCCGCCAGTCGGCGCCGCCGACACCGTTCTGCGGAGGCTCGATCTCCGGTTGCTCATAAACATGCGTCTGCTGATCAATTGCTGCGACAGTGGCCCGCGCCGCATTTCGTGCCGGAAGAGCCAGCAGTCGCGTCGCCAAAGTTTGCAACTCTCCGACAATCGCCTCGCGGCGCATCTCGTGCTGGATCGTGACGTTACGCACTTCCCGCAAGAGCTGTTCGTCGACACGACGGATCGCATCCCCCAATGCGCGGATGAGCTCCGTCTCGCCTTGCGACTCCTCCGTCAGGCGGACAAGCATCTCATCGACGTTCTGATGTATTCGAGTCATGTATTTCTTCGCTCCTAGACACCCGGATCTAAACTTGTGATTCTAGTGGCGAAAAAATGATCAGCGTCGGCACGGACATGCGCAATGGTGAAACCGCGAGGCGCGGCCGAAAGTCGGGGATGAATGCAAAACGTCATCACACGCCGCAAATATGCTCGCGCTGTGTCCTGTCATGGAGCGCTTGCGAGGCCGTAGTCGTTAGCCTCAACCAGCACCTAAGCATATCGCGCTACTCCACTTTTCCCGGCCGGTCAGGGATCATCGACCTGACTGCTTGGCAGTCGTTGCCAACAGCGACTTACGCGATCGTGGAACCTGCGCGGCTCGCACTCGTCTCGATAAGTCGATCGATCTGTGCACGGATATGTGCGGCCTCCGTCGCAGTATTGGCGCGCGCGATGGCATGATCGAACGCGACGCGCGCCTCATCGTGGCGTCCGAGCTGCATCAAGAACGCGCCGCGAAGCCCATGGAAATAGAAGTAGCCGGACAGCGACTCCGCCAGCGGTTCGATCATCGATAGCGCAGCATCCGCGCCGCGCACTTTCGCAACCGCCACCGCCCGATTGAGTGTGACGACGGGTGATGGCTGCATCCGCTCAAGCGTCCCGTAGAGCAGATCGATTTGCGCCCAATCGGTATCCTCGGCGCGACGGGCCTGAGAGTGCAGCGCGGCGATCGCGGCCTGCACCTGATACGGCCCCGGCCTCTGATGCCGAACGGCTTTGTCGATCAGAACCAGCCCCTCAGCGATCAGGTTTCGGTCCCACCGACGGCGATCCTGATCTTCGAGAACGACAATCGTGCCGTCGCCGTCGAGCCGCGCCTTGCTGCGGGCATGCTGCAGCAAAAGCAAAGCGGTCAGCCCCATGATCTCCGGCTCGCCCGAGAAAAGGCGCAGCAGAAGCCGTGCCAGGCGGATGGCCTCCTCGCAAAGCGGCGCCCTGACGTGCGCATCGCCGCCGCTGGCCGAGTAGCCCTCATTGAAAATGAGATAAATGACGGTCGCAACCGCCGCCAGCCGCTCCGACCGCTCGACGGCGCCCGGCGTCTCGAACGGAATCTGCGATTGCCCAACCCTACGCTTGGCCCGCGTAATGCGCTGCTCCATCGCGGCCTCGCTCACCAGAAAGGCGCGGGCGATCTCCTTGACCGTCAACCCGGACACGATGCGCAACGCCAGCGCGATCTGCTGGTTCGAAGGCAGGACCGGATCGCAACAGACAAACAAGAGGCGAAGAATATCGTCGCGGTAATTTGCGTCATCGAGATGCTGGGCCATTTCGCCTTCCGCATCCTCTGTATTCGAAATGGCGTCTTCGCTCGGAAGGACATCCTCCTTTCGCTTGCGGCGCAGGACGTCCAGCGCAACGTTGCGTCCGACAAAAATCAGCCACGCCGCCGGATCGCGCGGCGGCCCATTGACCGGCCACGTTTTCAACGCCCGGACGCACGCTTCCTGAAAGGCGTCCTCGGCCATGTCGAGGTCGCGGAAATTGCGCAGCAGGGCCGCGACCGCCTGCGGACGCGCCGCCGCCAGCAAAGTTTCTATGCCGGATAACGTCGTCACACCGCGCCCGCCTTCGCAGCCGATCCAGCCTGAAAGAATGAAACCGGACGTATCTCGTAAGCTCCGCCAGGGTTGGCGCTCGCGAGGTCTCGGCAAAACGCCAGAACCTCGTCCAGTCCCTCGCAATCAACGATGTAAAAACCGAGGAGCTGTTCCTTGGTCTCGGCGAATGGACCGTCGAGAACGAGAGGCGGATCGCTATCCTTGCGCAGCGTCGTCGCGGCCGTCGTCGGCATCAGCCGCGCCACCGGACCGAGTTTTCCGGCTTTCGCGAAGCCCTCTTGAACGGTCATGAGCTTGGCCATGACCGCATCGTCTTCCTCCTTGCTCCAGGAGCAGACGGCGTCTTCCGAATGATAACAAAGTATGGCGTATTGCATGTCGGTTCCTCGCGCTTGATCTCAGAACGAATGAGTAAGCACAAGACCGACAGCGGTCTGCAAAAAAATCAGATCGGCCGGATTTCGAAGCCGTCGATAGGAAGAAGCCCGGCACCACGAAGCGCCGGGCCTTTCGGGAAATGCTAGAGAATGGTGAAAGTTCTATTCGAGATATTCCCCGGGTTCTTGAGCGGCTGATCGGAGCGTTCGATCACGGCCCGCAAACGTTCGCCCTTCTTAGGCATTGGGTTAAGTGAGACGCTGACGTTACGATGATCGCCGGGGTCAAGTTTCACGGTTCCCAGCGGGTTGGTACCCATTTTTCCCGATGACGAAACGGCATAAACATCCAGCGTGCCGCCCTTAGGCAGAAACGCATAGGTGATCGACACCGCGTCGCCCTTCGGCTTCTGGTTCCTCGCGATGATCGACGCGGGCGAGGCACT
The DNA here is from genome assembly GCA_035538995.1 of Hyphomicrobium sp. Classification (GTDB taxonomy): domain Bacteria; phylum Pseudomonadota; class Alphaproteobacteria; order Rhizobiales; family Hyphomicrobiaceae; genus Hyphomicrobium_B. The sequence continues at coordinate 12,446 of DATLJG010000320.1, forward strand.
CACGGCTGCGAGTGCCGCGCCGCTTGCGAGAAGCGTTGCGAGCAGCACGCCGCTGAAAAGGGCGGTAGGACGTTCGAGGGGAGAGGCATTTGGTTTTGACATGGCGATTTCCTTTCTTCCGATCGATGGACGGATGCATTGCGCATCCGTGACTCCCAACGGCTCAAAGAAATCCTCCGGCTCCGGAGAGGTCTCATGGGTCGCTATATTCCCCTGCTTGTTCATTTGGCGCGATCACGAGGAATGACAACGGGTAATCTCCCTCACCTACGAAAACGTAAGATGAGTCACATCGGCGTGAACGCAAAGGGCCTTCAAGCGCCTGCCCACCACACCCGAAGCACACGCTTGAGTAGGGTCAGCGCTTGCTAAGATGCCGTTGCGTGGTAAATGCCCTTTCGTGCACGTTCCGAATGTCCTTCAGGACTGTGTCTGTCCGAGAGCGTTCGTTCACATCCCTGATTATGCCGAAAAGAGGCTCTGGTGCCATCACCGCCGAACCCCGTCTCCTCCGCGCCCCCCATTATCGCCCATGCCGCGCCGCTCCTCGCGCGCTATGACGTGCTTTTCTGCGATGTTTGGGGCGTCGTTCACAATGGCATGACGGCCTTCACCGGCGCCTGCCAAGCACTCGAGAAATTCCGTGCCGGCGGCGGAACGGTCATTCTGGTGTCGAATGCACCCGTACCGAAGCAGCGTGTTGCGGACACGCTCGCCCCTCGCGGCGTCCCGACGTCGGCGTGGGACGACATCGTTTCATCCGGCGGAATTGCGCTGACCCACATCGAGGAGCACGGCTTTTCACGTGTCTACAGCATCGGGCCGCAAGACCGGGATGAAGCCTTTTTCAAAGCGTTGAAAGCACGCCTCGTGCCTCTTGCGGAGGCGGAAGCGATTGTCTGCACCGGGCTTGACGACGATCGCAACGAAACCCCGGATGATTATCGCGGCCTTCTCGCCGAGGCGCTCGACCGGCGATTGCCGTTCGTATGCGCCAATCCCGATTTCGTCGTCGATGTCGCCGGCACGCTTTACTACTGCGCGGGGGCCATCGCCGACATTTATGCGCACATGGGAGGTGCGGTCTATTGGGCGGGAAAACCACACCTCAATGCCTACGAAACCGCGCACCAGCGAGCCGAAGCGCTTCGCGACAGCAATGTTCCGCGCGAAAAAGTCCTCGTCATCGGCGACTCTCTGCGCACCGACATGAAAGGGGCCGCAAATTTCGGATGCGACGCACTCTTCATCGCATCCGGCATTCATCGGCATGAGACGATGGACGATGTGAGCCTCTCCCCAAAACGTCTCGATGAACTTTTCGAGGCGGGCTCACCTCCGGCGATCGGCGCGATGACCGAACTGCGCTGGTAGGCCTGATCGCTAGCGCGCGTCCGGCTGCTCGTCTTGCGGGCTCACGATTAGCGCTGAGGGTGTTTCGCTCTTCGGCCGCTTCGGAACCGGCCCGTCCGAGAAACTATTGAACACGATATCGGGCGACGTCGTGTTGTGTTGCGACGGCGTCAGCCGGCCGATCCAAACGTCGGTCGCGCGCGCGTGGTCGAATTTCATGATGTTGTCTTCGCGCCATCCCTTGGCGCCCTGCTCGCGTACCGCAATGCGCGCCGCGTCGTTGTTGAATTCGGTCACGTACATCGACCGCACCATCGCGAACGGTGCGTCCGCAACACCCTTGTCGAACGAAACATCGAGCGCGATCCGGCTCGAATTGACTTTGGCGATCTTGAGCGTCGCGGACCCGCCTTTGACGAATTTCAGAGTGAACGTCCGCTTTTTCGGATCGATCGAAACCTCGTCGATGTTGACGTACGGCCGGCCTTCATATTCGACGGGGCCGATGAGAAACGACGAACCGTAGGCCGTCGTGCGCATGTTGTCGGGAGTCTTCGGGCGCGGACGCCAGTATCCGTCCTGCGGATAAAGAACGAGAACTTCTTCCGCGTCGTCACCTTCATGGATCCAGAACTGAAGCATGTGGATGCTGTTGTCGACGCGATCGCCGATCCGCACCTTGGCCGTGGCCGGTCTCCAGAACGACGGCAGCGTATAGCCGATGACCCAGACCGAAGGATCCTCATAAAGCGTGATCTTCTTCGGCTCGCCGGGGGGCTTATGTTTCGGATCGGCCGACATATCGCACGCAGTCCAGTCGGCCTCCATGTTGTTGCGCATGGCGGACGAGAGATAAACCGGATGCGCAGCCTCGATGCGGAAGGCGCGAACATCCTTGCTGCTGAACGACACGGCCACGTTGTCCTTTTCCGCGCACAGCACCGGCTCGCTCTCATTTTTCACATCGACGGCAACGCCATCGAGCGATGCGGCGCGTGTCTCTAGGGCAAACGGCCCTGTGAGAAGAAGCGCGACGGCGAGAGCACGGAAACAATGCGGCATTGAAAACTCCGATATGGCCAAAACAAATTTTAACGATACACCGCCCAAGCGGCGTAGATGTCGCCCGACGTCACAACGCGCGGTAGGGCGGAAGAGATTGCCCGGCGATCTCACGGACCGAGCGCCATTGGTCGAACGCCAAAGTATGGTTCTCCCCTGTCGACGAGTTGTAACGGTAATCACCCAATAACGACAACCGTTCGAGAGAGACCGCAGCAATGTCACGCATGATCGCGATGAAATTGAACGAAAGCACCATGATCGGGTGTGACGGCTTCCGATCGATCATGTCTTCCAACTTGGGATCGCCGGCCATCGGAAGTCCCGTAACGTGATTGCCTCGCGGGCCGCCGGTGTCGTAAGGCTTGCGTCGGCGGCGACCGGACCGGAGGCAACCTCTGGCGGTGTTTTACGTTCTCCAACGGCCGTCATGTCGGATTGAAGTTCTCGCAATGAGCGACCCGCGCAGTACACTCGATGATCCTCGCCAGTTGCGCCGCAGCTTCGGGCAATTCGTCGTTGCGCGGTCGCTTTGGTACGCAAAGCCCGGACAAGCCGAAATTCGCAACCAGCGGCTTCCTCCCGTCGCGCCCGGCGAAGCGCGCGTCGCCACGGAGTATTCCGCCATCAGTCGCGGCAGCGAACGCCTCGTCGCGCTCGGCAACGTGCCGAAAGGCGAATGGCAGCGAATGCGCGCACCATTTCAATCCGGTGCATTTTCTTTTCCCGTCAAATACGGTTATTCGGCGACCGGTTTTGTGACAGCCGGGCCTGACGAGCTTGTCGGAAAGCGCGTCTTTGCGTTGCATCCGCATCAGGACCATTTTCAGATCCCCGCCAATGACCTCATCCCGATCCCTGAGAGCGTTCCATCGCGCCGCGCCGTGTTGGCCGCGAACATGGAAACGGCCCTCAACGCCCATTGGGATGCGGGCACGACGCTCGGTGACCGCGTGTTGGTCGTCGGCGCCGGCATCGTCGGCCTGCTCGTCGCGTATCTCGCCCGGCGCATCCCCGGAACGGAGGTCGCACTGACGGACATCGATCCCTCGCGCGCCAATGAAGCCGCCGCCCTCGGTGTGCCATTCGTCAATCCGGCCGACGTCGGCACGGACTATCGCATCGTCTTCCACGCCAGCGCTTCAAGCGCCGGCCTCCAGACGGCAATCGACGCTTGCGGGTTCGAAGGCCGGGTGATCGAACTAAGCTGGTACGGCGCAGCCCCCGTGACGGTTAACCTTGGGGGCGCCTTCCATGCACGCCGTCTAACCCTGTTGTCGTCGCAGGTCGGTCACGTCGCGCCGAGCCACCGCGGCAGCTTCAATCACCGGCAGCGGCTGGCGCGGGCGATCGGCCTCCTTGATGACTCGGCGCTCGACGTGCTTGTCTCCGGCTCCATACGCTTCGATGAGCTGCCGAACGCATTGCCGAGGATATGGTCATCCGCCACGTTACCGCCAGTCGTCTGTTATTGATCCGAGCTGAAACGAATAGGGCCGCATGTTCTCCGTCGAAGTCCGGGACCGCATTATGATCGCCCATTCTCTCCCCGATCCGTTTTTCGGACCGGCGCAAAACCTGCACGGTGCAACCTACGTTGTTGATGTCGCCTTCTTTCGCGATTCTCTCACGGACCAGAACGTCGTCGTCGATATCGGCGCTGCTCATGCCGCTCTTGATGAGGCGCTGAAGCCGCTTGCTTACCAGAATCTTGATGCTTTACCTCAATTCGACGGACACCTCACAACGACGGAATTTCTCTGCAAGTATGTCTTCGACCGCTTGGCTCGCTCCGCCTCGTCCGGCGCGCTCGGCGCGGACGGAAAAACACTTTCGCGCATCCGTGTGACGTTGTCTGAAACGGACCTGGCGCGCGCCACGTATGAGGGACCAATTCGTGGCTGAAGCCGTTTTCGCCATCCCAGGAGATCTGAAGGGCGCGACGGGTGGATACGCCTACGACCGGCGCGTCATCGAACTGTTGCCGGACTTCGGTGTGCCCGTTTCCGTCTTGCAGCTTCCGGCATCGTTCCCCAATCCGACCGAGGACGACCTCGCCGAGACGTCCCGCCTGCTCGCGACGAAGCCGCACGATGCCGTCCTCGTCGTTGACGGTCTGGCTTTCGGAGCGTTCAATCAGGACATTCTCGACAGCCTCGAAGGCCGGGTGATCGCGCTCGTGCATCATCCCCTGTTCCTCGAAACGGACCTTCCGCATGCGCGCAAGGTCGAACTGAAGGCCAACGAGGAATTGGCGCTTGAGCGCGCCAACCATGTCGTTGTTACCAGCCGTGTGACCAAGCGCATTCTCACCGAGAGCATGGCGATCTCGCCGAACAAGGTGACGATTGCCGAGCCCGGCACCGATCCGGCGCAACGTGCCACTGGCACCGGCGCGCCGCTGCAGATTCTTGCGGTTGGCGCCGTGCTGCCGCGCAAGGGCTATCCGGTTCTCCTCGAAGCGCTGGCGGCCCTCAAGGATCTCGACTGGAGGCTGACGATCGCCGGCGCACTCGACCGCCATCCCGAAGCCGTGGCCGCACTCCAGAATGCAATTCACAAAAATGATCTCGGCGAACGGGTCACCCTCGCGGGCAAAGTCGTTCCCGCGACGCTCGAACGCCACTACGAAAGCGCCGATGTCTTTGTCTCGGCGTCGTTGTTCGAAGGCTACGGCATGGCGCTCGCCGAAGCGATGGCCCGGGGCCTGCCGATGGTGATCGCCGTTGGCGGTGCGGCCGGCGAGACGGCAGATGAGACGACCGCTTTGCACGTCGAAACCGGCAACATCGAAGCTCTGGCGGCAGCCCTGCGGCGCGTCCTGACCGACAAGAAATTGCGCGATCGCCTGGCCGACTCCGCCTGGGAAGCCGGACGCACGCTGCCGACATGGCACGAAACCACCCGCCGCCTCGCGGCCGTCATTCTCGGTCTTCGTCCGTGAGCGAATTTTCATCAGAGTGGCTCGATTTGCGCGAACCGGTCGATGCACGCGCCCGCTCCGCCGAAATCGCCAACGCCGTCGCCGCCCGTTTCGCACTCCGGGACGAGCTTCACGTTCTCGACCTCGCGTCCGGCACCGGAGCCAATCTGCGCGCCGTTGCGCCGCTGCTTCCCAAGCGCCAGACCTGGAAACTCGTTGATCGCGATCCCCGGCTTCTGGACGCTGCGAAATCACGGCTCGTCGCCTGGGCCGACGCCTCCGAGTCTGACGACTTGACATTGACCCTCGAAAAAGACGGCCACGAAATCGTCGTTTCATTCGCGATCGCTGATCTTGCGCGCGACACCGGCGATCTTATCGGCGAGCCCTGGCAGCTCGTCACGGCGTCCGCCTTCTTCGACATTGCATCAGAAAATTATATCCGCTCCCTCGCGAAGGCCGTGGCCGAAAGGAAAGCCGCCTTCTATGCCGCGCTGACCTACAACGGCCTGCGCCGCTGGACGCCGCATCGACCGGCCGACAACCAGATGGCGGCAGCCTTTCAACGCCATCAAATGCGCGACAAGGGCCTTGGCATCGCCGCCGGCCCTCTGGCCGCCGCGCAACTGGGCGACCAATTCCGCCTGAACGGCTACACGGTTCTCGAAGACGACAGTCCCTGGCGCCTGGAGCGCGGCGACCGCATGTTGACCGAAGAACTTGTGCGCAGCCACGCAGTCGCCGTTTCCGAGGTTGGCGGCGTCGATGACAAGACCATCGTCAGCTGGGTCAATGTCCCGCGCACGGGCGCCCTTATCGGCCATACGGATACGTTCGCCGTACCCGGAGCGGAATAAGCCCATGGCGTCGCCGGAACCGAAGCCTCTGGGTCTTCTTCAAATCTACACGCGCGCCCTGAGCCTTCTCGCCTCGGAAAAGTATCTCGCAATCAGCCTTGCTGCGGCAGGCATCCTGATCGCCGCCATACAGCTCGCCGAACCGATCCTGTTCGGGCGCGTCGTTGATGCCCTGAGCAAAGGCCAGAATCCCTACGGCTACATCGGCCTTTGGGCGATACTCGGATTATTCGGCATCATCGCCGGCGTGATCGTCAGCATCCATTCCGACCGGCTCGCACACCGCCAGAAACTGCTCCATCTCGCCAGTGTCTTTGAGAAAACGATTGCCTTGCCGCAGAGCGTGCACGCGGCGCGCGGGTCCGGGGCAACGATCCGCACCATTCTTTCCGGAACAACCGCACTTTTCTGGCTGTGGCTCGGC
>DATLJG010000321.1:0-2115 GCA_035538995.1 Hyphomicrobium sp.
GCGAACCGTCAGCCTGCCGCCATTCGGCATGGCATCACGAGCGTTGCGCGCCAGATTGAGAATGACCTGATAGAGCTGATTGCTATCGGCGCGAACGTACCAGAGGTCGCGTTCGGCGTGGACCTGCAGGTCGATCTTCTCAGCGATCTGCGTCTTCAGCACGGCGCGCATTTCCGACGTGACTTCGTTGAGATCGACGACGGCAACCTGCTGCGTCTGCTTGCGCGAGAACCCAAGCAAGCCGGCGACAAGATTCGCCGCCCGGTTGGCCGCCGACTGAATGTTCTTGATGTCCTTGTAAGCCGGATCGCTCGGACGATGGGTCTGCAGAAGCAGATCGGAAAAGCCGATGATGGCGGTCAGGACGTTGTTGAAGTCGTGCGCGATGCCTCCGGCCAGATTGCCGACGGCTTCCATTTTCTGGGCCTGCGCGACGCGGTTTTCGAGCAGTTTCTGTTCGGTCGAGTCGATGACGTAGAGCGCCGCGGCCGCGCCACCCGAAACCGCCGCGAGCGGCGACATGAACACGCGGCACGTAAACTGCTTCTGCTCTCCCGACGTGATTTCAGCGTGCGGAACATTTCCGCGACCGGCGAGCACTTCGGCGAGACCGGTTTCGATGCGACTGCGTTCCTGGGCGTCGGCCATGCGGCAGAGCGCATCGGCGGCCAGCATGTCCTGTGCCGGACGACCGTCGAGAACAAGGCGCATGAAAGCGGCGTTGCAGTTTGCGATGCGTCCTTCGCCGTCGAGCGTGGCGATGCCGAACGGCGCCGACTGGAAGAACTGCGAGGCGCGGACGTCCTGATAGGAGCGATCGGCAAATCCGGCCGTCAAACGGTTGATCGCGGTGATCGTGAAGCCCTGCACCGGTTGAATTCCGGAAGGTTCGACGAGCAGCGTCAGCGGCACCATGCGGCCGTCCTGGCGGGTCAGGTCGAGATCGACGACGCGCTGGTCGGCCTCTGGGATTTCGGCCATGTGCTCGAGGAGCTGAGCCCCCTCATCGCCCGCCAACTCGGCGAGACGCAGTTTATGCGTGCGCAGCGAGCCAACGGGATAGCCGAGCCAGTGTTCGAACGCGGCGTTGACGTGAAGGATGGCGCCATCGCCGGCAATCGACATGAAGCCCGCCGGCATGGAATCGAAGGCGGCGAGCGACGCTTCGAGCGTGTCGATGCGCTGCACTTCCTCGGATTTTTCGTCCGACACGTCTTCGATCTGCCAGAGGACCAAGCGCTGGCGCTTCGAGCTGCCGTCGGCATCGCGGCCGGACAATGCAAAGGGGCGCACGGAAATTCTGACCCACGACGGTTGCCGCGCGGAGCCTGGCCGCAACGGAACGTCCTCGCTGCGCGTCTCGCCGCGCTCGGCGGCGCGCGTCAATCGAAAGAGCGCCTGGGTCGCCTCGGGCTCGACATTCGTCGCCGCTTCGAGTGCTGCGAACGGCCCGGCCTCGTGGCGGCCGAACAAACCCTCCACGGCGGCGTTGGCGTAGATAACGGTTCCATCCAGGTGCGCGACGATCTGCGGCTCATGGCTGGCGTCGGCAGCCGCCTTCAAAAGATCGCCCGGGGCGACGCGCGCGCCGATGCGGATATGCCCGGCCGCGACACCAAAGATGAAGAACATGCCGAGCATCGCCAGGACGGCGATGACGGTCAAAAGCAACGGCTCTCCGGTGCTGCTGGCGAGCAGCCCGAAAACCAGCGCGGCCGCAGCCGCGACGATCAATGCTATCGGGAGGAACCCGCCGAACCCCTCCGCTGCGCTCAGCGGATCGAGCGGGGCGGCATCGATCCTCAACGCCTCGCGATCCTTCATAGGGCCGGAATCTAACTGATTCTCGATAACGGGGGCGTCGGACTGGATCATGTGAACTGGAACTCAAACGCAACTGCAACTGTACCGAAATGAATCGGCGCTTTTCTGATGCCTAAGACTTCGCTTAAGAGGGTTAACATGCGGTCAACTCGAGCGTAACGATTGGCGACCGGCGTGAAATTTCGCTTTGGGCCGACCGGCTCATTGGCGGTGTGAGGCAGGCATGCAAACCTACATTTTCTGGACGTTCCTGCTGGCCGTGCTGGCGCTGCTCAGCGTCGGAATCGCCGT